>DASWYH010001227.1:0-2407 GCA_036405095.1 Gemmata sp.
GCACCGACTCGATGTGAAGCCCGGCGGGTTCGCCAGTGCCCCGCTCGGCTCGCAAATCGTTCTCGTCGCCACCGTTTACGATAAAGATGGCGTTCCGCGGCGCGACCGCCGGGTCGAGTGGATCATCGAAGGCCCGGGCAACATCATCGAAGCCGACGAGTCCGGGGTCTCCGCCGGGCGCGGGTACAAGGTCGATAACAAGTACGCGGTCACGCACACGTCCTACGTGCCCAAAACGATCACCCGCGGTAACGACGACCCGAAAGACGATGTCGCGGTCGAACCGGGGCAAACGTTCATCGTGCTCAGCTCCGCGATCCCGGGCGAAACGGTCGTCACCGCCCACGCGCCCGGGGTGTTCAACTGGGACAACGGGCGTGTCATCACGAAAGTCATGTGGGGGGACGCGCGGTTCAAGTTCCCCGAAACAGCAACGGTGCGCATCGGCGGCGAAACCACACTCGCCACCAGCGTCAACCCGACCGCTGTCGATGCCGGAACCAACTTCCGGGTGCGCTACCGGGTCATCGAAGGGGCGCCCGCGGTCCTGGTATCGAAGAGCAGCGAAACCGGTGTCGCCGCGCTCAGCGGCAGCGGCGGAAAAGAGGCCGAAGCGGTCACCGACACCAACGGCGAAGCGGCGGTGCGCCTCGTTCAGCGCGACCCGAAAGCGGGCAAGACGCGGGTCGCAATCGAGGTGGTGAAGCCGCCCGAGAACGGGGTCGGCCCGGGCGCGGTCGTCGGCCGGCGCGAGACCACCATCGAGTGGGCCGCGCCCGAGGTGAAGCTGAAAGTCACCGCGCCGCCGGTCGCCGGGCTCCAGGGCACGTTCCCCGTGACGGTGACGTTGGAAAACACCGCCGGGGTGGACAGCAAGGACGCGCGCGTCCGCATCGCCCTCTCGGACGGCGCGACGCTCGGCCGCAGCGAACCGCCGCCGACGAGCCAGGACGAAAAGGGCGTGCTCGCGTTCGACCTGCCGCCCGTGAACGGGAAGGGCAAACAGGAGGTCACGCTGCAGGTGAAGCCCGCAAAGGTGGGCCCGGTCACCGTGCGCGCCGATGCGGTGACCGCCGAGGGGTTGCAAGCCGACACCAGCCAAACGGTCCGCGTCGAGCAAGGGAAGCTCCAGGTGCTCCTCGAAGCGCCCCCCGTTGCGCTCGCGGGCGAGAAAATTGCGGCCCGCGTTTCGGTCACCAACGCGGGCGCGACCCCGGCGGAAAACGTGACGGTGTGGGCGCGGTTCGATGACGGGCTCAGTTCCGCAGCGGGTCAGAACCCGCTCGAACTGCAAGCGGGGACGCTCGCCCCCGGGCAAACAAAAGCACTCGATTTGCCGCTCGGCGCCAAGGCGACGGGGCGGTACGGCATCCGGGCGAGCGCGACGGGCGACGGGAACCTCTCGGCCGCGGCCGAACCGCTCACCGTGACCGTTCAGCGCGCCGAACTGGGCGTCGCGGTGAGCGGGCCGAAGCTCGCGTACCTGAACCAGCAGATACGCTGGACCGTGACCGTCACGAACCGCGGCGACGCGCCGGTGACGAATGCACTCGTGCGCGCGACCCTCCCGCCCGAGGTGAAGATCAGCGCCGCGGACGGCGGCTTGGTCGGCGCCGGGTCGGTGGAATGGAAGGTCGCCGAACTGGCCCCCGGGGGGCAAAAGTCCTTTGCCCTCGAAGGCGACGCGCTGAAGCTCGCCCCACGGGCCGGGGTCACGGTTTCGGTCCTGGCCGACGCGCGGAGCAACGGGAAAACCGTGGGCGCGCCGGTCGAGGCCCGCGCCGAGGCCGGGGTCGCCATCATTGGCACCCCCGCACTGTCACTGGAACTCGCCACGCCCCCGGGGATCGTGGACGTGGGCAAACGCGCCCGGTTCCAGATCCGGGTGAAGAACCGGGGAACGGTTTCGGCGCGCAACATCGACGTTACGGCCCTTGTGACGCCGGAACTAAAAGCCGTCCGCGGGACGGGCGCGTCCGAGGGGCGCGCCGATGGCACCGGGCGCATGACCTTCACAACAGTGGAGGAGCTGCAACCGGGGCAAACGCTCACGTTCACCGTGGAAGTCGATGCCGCGCGGGTCGGCGACGCGCGGTTCGTGGCCGAAGTGAAAGCGGCCCACCTGACGAACCCGCTGCGCGAAGAGCAGTCCACGAGGGTGAACGGGCGCTAGTGCCGGGCCGGTCCCGGCGCTAGCGCCGGGCCGGTGCCGGTGTCACCCTTTTTGGCCAGACGGTTCGTGCCCCGCGCCGTGGGGAGGCGCTCAAACGCCCCGCTTCCCCCTCGGCGTTGCCCTACCGAACTCCGATCTCCGTGGCCCTTTCCCAGCTTTTTGCCCTGCTGTTTCCGCTGAGTGAGTTCCGAAGCTCCGAAACTGCTCTGGTGCGATTGCGGGAAATGGCGTATT
>DASWYH010001228.1:0-3446 GCA_036405095.1 Gemmata sp.
GAGGTCGCCCAGTCCGGCGCAGACCCGCTCGATTTGTTCGTCGGTCGGTGGGAGCGTTCCGTAGTAGGGGTGCGCGTCCAGGTTCCAATCGGCGGACGCGCTGGACGGGAAGCCCCGGCGGAAGCCTTCGTGGACGAACCCGGGGGGGAGCTGCGGAACGCTCAGCCGCGCGGCCAGCCCGAACCGGATCGCGCTCTCCTGGGCGCGCTCCAGCGCGTCGGGGTAGCCGGGGTCGGCCGCGGTGCAGCGCGCGAGCCGGCAGTGCGCGCGAATGAACTCCGCTTGGAGGGGCGCTTCGTGTTCATCGAGCCAGTCGGCGTACACGAGCCGCGGCGTGTCGTCGCCCGCGCTCGCGATGATGGCTTTGAGGAGGGCGTCTTCGTCGCTCATGGTGAGAGAGCATACCCGACTTGCGCCCGTCACGCGAGCCGCGCCGCTGGTTTCATGCGGCGTGCGCTCATTTGCTTTTCGGTACTCGCGCCCGACTGGGTGGGCGCCCTCACCCCATGAGCTTCCGGAACTCCTCGAACAGGTAGCTCGAATCGTGCGGTCCGGCTGCGGCCTCCGGGTGGTACTGCACGCTGAACACCGGCAGCGTTGTGTGCCGCAACCCTTCCAGGGTGTTGTCGTTCAGGTTAATGTGCGTCGGCTGCACGTTCGCCGGGAGGGTCGAAGGATCGACCGCGAACCCGTGGTTCTGGGTCGTGATCTCGATCTGCTTGGTGAGTTCGTTCCGTACCGGTTGGTTGGCGCCGCGGTGGCCGAACTTCAACTTGAAGGTCTTCGCGCCGAGCGCCAGCCCGAGCAACTGGTGCCCCAAACAGATGCCGAAGATCGGCTTCTTGCCCAGAAGGTTTTTCACGGTGTCGATCGCATAGCCGACTGCTGCCGGGTCGCCGGGGCCGTTCGAGAGGAAGATGCCGTCCGGGTCGTGGGCGAGCACCTCATCCGCACTGGCCGTACCCGGAACGACGGTCACCTCACACCCGACCTGTGTGAGACAGCGCAAGATGTTCCACTTCATCCCGTAGTCGATCGCGACGACCTTTTTCGCGGCCGGGCGGGCGGGCATCACGTGGTCCGCGAACGCGCCGAACCCGGTGCCCCACTTGAACGCCTGCTTCGGCACCACCTCGGACACCAGATCGCGCCCTTCCATGCCGGGGAACCGGCGGGCCTTCGCCACAAGAGAAGCGTCATCAAGGTCGGCCGTGGAGAGGACACCGTTCATGGCGCCGCGGACGCGGAGCCGGCGCACGAGCGCGCGGGTGTCGATGCCCTCGATACCGACGACGTTGCGGGCCTTCAGGTAATCGTCGAGGGCGCTGCTGGAGCGGAAGTTGCTCGGGACGCGGGTCAACTCGCGGACGATGAACCCCGCCACCCGGACCCGGGACGATTCCGCGTCGTCGTCGGTGGTGCCGTAGTTCCCGATGAGCGGGTACGTCATGGTGACGATTTGACCGGTGTACGACGGGTCGGTGAGCACCTCCTGGTAGCCCAACATGGAGGTGTTGAACACGACCTCCCCGAGTGTTTCGCCGGTCGCGCCGAACCCGCGACCGGTAAACACGGTGCCATCCGCCAGAGCCAGTTTCGCGTGCATGTGCTGAGTCAAGTTCCGGAGTTAAGGAAATCGGCGCAAACTAGATGAATGATATGGGGGGCGCGGCCGATCGGATATCATAACGGGAACGATTCGCGCCCCCGGAACGTCGAAACGGTTACCATGCCTACCCCACTCGACCGCCGCAAGTTCTTCGGCTCCGCCGCCGCACTGTCCCTGTCGGCCGCCAGTTACGGCAAGGTCGTGGGGAGCAACGAGCGGGTCCGCATCGGGTTCCTGGGCTGTGGCGGGCGCGCGCAGGCCCACATCGATCTGGTGAACAAGTTCGCGGCCGAGGGGAAACCGGTCCAGGCGGTTGCGGTGTGCGACGTTTGGGACGGCCTGGAAGACGAATACGACGTCCACTTCGGTGGGAAGGTCACCCGCCGGCGGTACGCGCAAGGGCTATTCCCCTCGGCGCGGAAGTGCGGCTTCGACAGGTCTGACAAGACTCGCGTGACGAAAGACTACCGCGTCGTCCTCGACCGTGCGGACGTGGACGCGGTGTGCATCACGACGCCCGACCACTGGCACGGGCGCATGACGCTCGACGCGCTCGCCGCCGGCAAGGACGTGTTGGTCGAGAAGCCCATGACCCGCACGGCCGAGGAAGCGGTTGCGGTAGTCGATGCGTGGCGCCACACCGGGCGCGTGGTGACCGTGGGCGTACAGTCGATGGCCGATGGGGTGTGGATGCGCGCCTTCGATGCGGTCCGCACGGGCGCGATCGGTCACGTGGTTCACGCCCAAACGGGGTTCTTCCGCAACGACGTTCGGGGGCAGTGGCGGTTCTACCGGCTCGCGCGTCAGATGACACCCAAGACCGTCGATTGGGATTTGTTCCTGGGGCACCAGTTCGAGTGCGCGGGGCAGCGGGTCGGGCCGACCCCGCGCGAGCAGCCGTTCGACCGGGCCGCATTCGCTCAGTGGCGGTGCCTGTGGCCGTTCAGCGGCGGGCCGTTCACCGACATGCTGACGCACCACATCACGCGCATGAGTGCCGCGATGGGCGTTCGGTTCCCCGGGCGGGTGACCGCCGGGGGCGGGTTGCACCTCGAAAACGATGGCCGCGACGTGCCCGACGTGGGCACCATCGTTGCGGATTACGAGGAGGGCTGTCAGCTCGTTGTCACCGCTACAACCTTGAGCGGCTACCCGCTGGAAGAGGTGATCCGCGGGCGGTTGGGCACGATCAAGTTTGTGAAGGGCGGCTTCCAACTCTTCAGAGACGACCCCACGCGCGGCGCCAGTTTCTCAGCCCGGATGGAAGCCGCACCCGAGCCCACTTCGTTCGAGAGTGTGGACGCTCCGCGAAACGACACCGAAGCGCTGTGGGTTAACTTCTTAGAGTGTGTTCAGGCGCGGCGGCAAAGCACCTTTTGCCCGCCGGATCTGGGCGCGGTTGCGGTGGCAACGGCCGCAATGGCGGTTCAGAGCTACCGCACCGGTTCGGCGCTGTTCTGGGACAACGAAAAACGCGCGATTGTGACCGCGGACGGGAGCTGGGCCGAGCGGTGGGAGAAGCGGAGCCGGCAGCGCGCGAAGCCGAACCAGGTGTTCGGGTGGGCCGGCGGCGACGGCGGGACCGTTCAGCCGCCCCCGCACCAGTCGCTCGGCGGCCCCTGGGTGAACGGCAAAGACCCGGCGAGTTGAAAACGAATTACCCTGGGCCGCGGAGCGCGACCCTGGGCTTTGGGATCAGGCCATTCACGGTGCCGTCCGTAATTGTAAGGTGTTTCCAGGGAACGATTAGTGTGCTCTACGGACGGACGGGCTCATGATTCTTGGCGCCGTGTTCGAGCGATTCATGAACGAGAGCCCATTAAGCGTCATGTCCCGT
>DASWYH010001229.1:0-4532 GCA_036405095.1 Gemmata sp.
CGGTAACGAGATCCCGGCGGAGCGCCTCGAAGCACTACCGGAGACGATGGTCTGTGTGGCGTGCAGCAAGGAGATGGGAGGCGAGTTCACGGTGTACGTGACGCCGGAGAAGACGAGCAAGGAAGGGAGCCTGAAGAAGAACTACGGTGGGTACAGCACCCGCAAGGTGCGCAAGCCGATCAGACCGAAAGACGATGAATAGTCCCCGGGCCGCGGACCACCCGCGCCGGAGCCGAAAGGCTCAAGTGCGGGTGGTTCGTAGCCCTCGGCGGGTGCTGCTCCGGCACCGGCGCCCGCTACCCTCGGCCCAGTGGATCAGTCGGACAGGAGCACCGATCGCAAGGTTCGCCCTTACCGTACTGGTGCCGTATGGGCCGGGTCGCGTGGGGAGCTGTGATACCGCGGGCTACGCGCCGCGCCCGCTGCGTGAAGGTCGCGGTACAGGCGGTCGAAGATGTAGGTTCCCAGCTCCAAGCCCTGGTCGATGAAGTAGCCGCGGGTGCCGCTCTGCCACCCAGCTTCCACGACCGCAAAGAAATCCTCGGCGTGCCGCTCATCGATTTCCGCGTGCAGCTTGTAGTGAACGAGTTGCTCCGCCGGGACCCACCCGTTACTCACCACTGCCCGCCCGATGAGCGCTGAGATCCCCGCGAATGCTTGTTCGATCACCCCCATGCACGCGACCCCGAGGTCCAGTTCGTCGAGCACGCACGCGGTGGTGAGTACGCTGTTGAACGCCCGCACTTCGGGCCAAATCATGAGGTCATCGAGTCGCTCCGGGGCCGCCCCTATGGTCCGCAAGAACTGCTGGAAAGTCGTATGGTGGAACTGCCGCTCGTTGAACTCGCCGTGCTCTTCCACGAGGTTGTGCAGGATGTCGAGCCGCTGCTTCGGGTCCGGAATGCGGCCCACGAGCGCAGCCATCGGGCGCGGGAAGAAGGTTACCGCGAAGAAAAACTGCTCCTGGGTGCGGCGGAACAGGTCGACGGGCATTGCGCCACTTTGGAGATCGCGGAAGTACGGGTTGGCCATGATCCCGGACCGCTCCAGAACCTCGCTCGCGCGGGCGGTGACGCCCGGCGCACGGCTGCCTTCGCTCATGGGACTAAATCTCCGCGGTGTTGATGTGCCAGCGCTGCCCGGTGCCGAACCCCGACGCGAACACGGTTGCCGGCGCGACGACCGCTTCGGGCTCGCTCAGAAGCCCAAGTACGGAACGCGCTTCGTCAGCCGGGACCGCGGCGAACAGCGCCGGGAACCCGCGGCGGGCGGCGCTGTTGCACGCGGCTCGTAGCAGTCCCACGAGTGCCGGGTGATTCGCGTAGCCGATACAGGACAGGTGAGCGGCTAACATCTCGCCGTCGGTCGCGATTAATCGTTTTGCGCGCCGGGTGTCTTCAAGGCGCCCGCACGCGGAGCCGTCCGGCGCGATCAGCCACACGGGTTCTATTTCCGTTCGCTCAAGTGGCGAGCCGCCGCACGTCCCGATTCGTCCGAGCGAAAGGGCCGCGAAAGTTGCCCCTCCGCGCTCGGAACTCGTTTCCCATTCCGCGCTCGGAGCGGGCGCTGTGGGGAGTCGCAGCACCGCGATTTTGGCGACCTCACGGAACGGCGGCACACCGAGCTTGCCGGTGTAACGGTCGGGGGTGACCCGCGTGCCGTCCATGACCACGCCGAACCCGCACTCCGCTTTTCCCGCGCACCACCCACCGGCGACTTCGGCGAGCCGCATCAGCACGCGCCCGCCGCGCACCGCAGGTGCGACCTTCAGGTCGCCGAAGTAGATCGCGGAGCGTGCCCCGCCGTTCGGCACTCGCACCTGCGTGTGAGCCAACCCGAGCACGCCCAGAACAGCGCCCGCGCGCTCGGCAACAAAACAGGAAGCGCTCCCGATCGCGCGGAAGAAGCGCGGGTAGTCGTCTCCGTGCGAAATACGAAATGCCCGCCCCTCACCGAGCGGGTAGGTGAACTGCTCCTCAAATTGCGCCAGTGCGGCTGCGAGTTCGGGTGCGGGGTCATTCGTCAGCCGGTGTATGTTCATCGCTTCCGTCCGATGTGCAGCGCCCGGTAAAAGAAGCTCCGGTCGGCGGCGTGCAACTCGTGAGTGCTTTCCCACTCGAACAGCGGCCCCGACGCCGGAACGTCGAGCGTCGAGTTCAGTTGTCGAATGACCACTCGTCCACCCGGGCGTAGTGCGTTCGCCGCGATTTCGAGGGTCGCGCATGCTTCTTCGGCCGAGAGCCAGTCGAGGATATTGGACAGGTGAATCACATCGAACTCGCCGGGGTGTTCGCGGAGCGCTTCGGCCATGAACGCTCGTTGCCAAGTAACGGTTGGTATTCGCACCGGTGCCGGGAGCGCGAACCAGTCCGCGGGGCGTGTGGTCGGGTAGCGCCCGGCGAGCATCTGCCAGAGGAACGGGTTGGTTGCGGCGGGGAGCGTTGCGAGGCAGTTCCTGATGCGCCGGGCGAAGTGTCTAGAAAACGGTTCCGCCGGATTGCGGGTCGCGCCTTCACCGAACAGCGCAACGAGGTGCGGGAGGCTCATGACGGTGTCGAGCGCGTCGTCGAGCATTCGCCCCAAAGGGGTATCCGGCGCGCACCGGCGGGTCTGCTCGGCGGGGTCGGACATCTCGAGTACGGTGCGGAGTTCGTTCCGGTCTTCCGAGAGTGCGGCACCAAGAGCCTGAAAGCACCGCTCGTAGCGCCCCTCGCGGTCCGGGCCGGAAGCGAGCACGAACCCCGGCGGGCCGAGGACATCCGCCGAGTACCCCAGAACACCCAGCTCGGCGGTAAGGATCTCGCGCCGGGCGCCGAACCGCAGCTCAGCGTGCCCCAAAAGGGCCAGCCGATCGAGAACGTCTCGGGTTTCGAGCAGGCGCAACTTCAGCCGCGCGAGCGCGAGTTGCGCCGGGTTCGCATCAACCAAGTGGATTTGCGCGACGTTGGACAGTGCCGCGAGCACCGCGGCGGTACAACCGCCGGCCGCGACCATGCACACGTGGGCACCTGCACCCGCGCGCGCGACGAGGTGCTGGTCGATGCGCGGGTCTTCGCGCACCTGTGCGAACGCGAGTGGCAACCGGGCCGCGTCCGCGACCCACGGGGGAAGCGTTTGTGACATGACCCGAGCGTACCAGACCGGAGCCCGGAACGCGCGGGGTGATTAGTCCTTAAACTGAACGGCGCTTCGAAACCAGTCGGTTCGCGGCTCATCGGTCGTAGCGGATCGGTTGCAATCGCACTCTTGATAGTTAGGTTGATTGGCACCGAATCGCACTGCCACCGATCAGCCGACGTCTACGGAGTTGGTGTTGAGCCGGTCGATGCTGCCGTATTGAAATACCGACCCGGTGAGCCCGCTGTAAGCTCCGAACACCGCCGAATCGCCAGCGATGATGTCGCGTCCCCGTCCCCGTCGGCGTCGGCCGCCGCCACGCCAACGAGCGTGACGGGCGTCCGGGTGCGGCCGTCCAGGAGGCTGAGTGCCTCCGCTCTCGTCTTGCCGTCGAACACCTTCAGATGGCCTACCACCGGCGCGCCCGTGATGACGTCGGCAATCCCGTCGCCGTTAACGTCCCCTGTGGCCACCAGCGCCGGACAGGTATACCCGGTATCCACCAGGAAGCTGCGCCCCTCGGCCCCGGTCTTACCATCGAACACCTTGACGTGTCCGTTGATGCCTGCGCCAGTGAAGACCTCCGCGGTCCCGTCCGCTGCCGCGACATCCACCGACCCGCTGAACCCGGGGTACGCGAGGAACGAGCGGAGTTCGGCCCCGTTGGTCCCGTCGAGCACCTTCACGTGTCTGTTCACCGACGCGCCCACGATCACGTCCCGCACGCTGTCCCGGTTCAGGTCGCCAAGCGTCACGGTCAACGGGGCGTTGACCCCCGGGAACGGTACAAACGAGGTCTGGAGCCCGGCCGGCAGAATCGCAGTCGCACTCGCGCCGGAAATGCGCAATGTCGTTTGCTGCGGGCTTGCGCACCGCGACGCCTGGATCGACGACACGACCAGCGTTGCGTCGTCGGTGATCGACGCGGTAGCCGAGACGGATGTACAGAGAGCCGCTCCCCCGTCGGGTTCGAGAGCGTGAACGTTGCCATCTCGGTCGGTTCGAAGAGCGCATCGTTGAGGATCGGGATCGTGACGCTTTTAAACACTTCGTCGGCGCCGAGGGTGACCGTGAGCGGTCCGGCGGCGAAGTCGGTGCCGGTGGTCGCGGTGACCGTGGCCGAGACCGTGCCGTCTGACCCTCAGGAGCGGATCACCGACACGGTAATGACCGTTCCAACCCCTTCAAGGCTCCCGGCAGCGGAACTGATTTCAAGCACCCGGCCACGGGGATGGGCCGGTCTTCGAGCGGTTCGCAACGGAGTTGGGAATCAAGAACGTGAGGAGCAGCGCGCATCGGAAATCCCTGTCCGGCTCGATGGGGATCAGTGCCGGCTCGTTATCGGCCCAGGGCCACGCAGAGATTGGTTGGGGGTGTGGGGAGGGGGCCGAGGGTGGTGGGAGAGGTTTTGAATA
>DASWYH010001230.1:0-2919 GCA_036405095.1 Gemmata sp.
GGCCGGGGCCGCCCCCGCCGCGGCCCAGCCCGACGCCGCGGTCGAAGGGCTGACCGGCGAGGAGATGAACAACCTCGCCGCCCAGATCAAGCGCCGCATCGACCCGACCGACATCAAGAACGTGACGGTCCGCCCGATCGGCAACCGCCGCGTCGAGATCATCCTCCCGACCGGCGGCGCGGCCGCCGGCGGGCGGGCGAACCTCTCGGCCGAGGACATCGAGGACGTGAAGCGGCTCATCTCCCAGATGGGCGTGCTGGAGTTCCGCATCCTCGCCAACGGTGCCGACGACCAGCAGGGCATCCAGGCCGCGCGGCAGTTGCTCGCCTCGAAGTCCCAAGGGGAACTCGAGGACCGCGCCCGGAAGGGCCTGCCGCCCGAGGCCCCCGCGGACAAGTTCAACGTGGACATCGGCGAGACCAAGGCGCAGGTGAACTACGTGTGGTCCGAGCTGGGGCCGGAGTACCGCGAGAGCCTCGGGCTGAGCAACGCGAGCGAGAGCGCCCGGAGCGGGCTGTGGGCGGTGCTCGCCGACCAGCGCGACCAGCCGGTCGCCATCCGCGACGGCGCCCCGAGCGACCCCGTCACCTGTAGCATGATGCTCTTCAGCCGCAAGTGCGTCAGCACCGAGCAGCTCGCCAAAGAGGAGATGGACAAGCAGCGCCTCAAGGGCGAGAACCCGACCAAGACGGACGCCGAAATCGAGGCGATGCTGAACCGCAAGAAGTACGAGTACTTCATCCTCACCCGCGTGTCGCCGGAGGACTCGCTCCGGGTCGGCGGCGAGATCACCATCAGCGCCAGCGCGGGCACCGACCCGAAGAGCCTCAGCCCGTCCGTCGAGTTCCAGTTCAACTCGGCCGGCGGCCAGCAGTTCACCAAGATCACCCGCCGCAACAAGCCGACCGGCAGCACCACCCGCAACCTCGCGATCCTGCTCGACGACCGCGTGGTGTCCGCCCCGACGCTCCAGAGCGAGATCGGGAACCGCGGGCAGATCACCGGCAAGTTCGACCGCAAGTCGGTGGACCGGCTCGTTCAGATCCTCAAGAGCGGGGCCCTGTCCGCCGAACTGCGCGAGAAGCCGGTCAGCGAAAACACGATCGGGCCGACCCTCGGGGCCGACACGATCGTCCGCGGGACCACCGCGATCGGGGCCGCGTTCCTCGCGGTGCTCGCGTTCATGCTCGTGTACTACCGGTTCGCCGGGATGGTCGCGTGCGTCGCCCTCTTCGCGAACCTGTTGCTCACCGTCGGGTTCATGGTCGCGGTCAACGCCGCGTTCACGCTCCCCGGGCTCGCCGGGCTGGTGCTCACGCTCGGTATGGCCGTTGACGCCAACGTGCTCATCTACGAGCGGCTCCGCGAAGAGCGCAACAAGGGCGCGAACATCGCGACCGCGCTCCGCAACGGGTACGAGCGGGCGTTCCTCACGATCATCGACACCCACCTGACGAGCATCTTCACCGCGATCGTGCTCTACACGTTCGGGAACGACCAGCTCAAGGGCTTCGCGATCAGCCTCACGGTCGGCCTCGTCATCAGCCTCTTCACGTCGCTGTACATGACGCGCCTGATGTTCGACTACTGGCTGCACAAGAAGTGGCTGACCGACCTGAAGATGATGCAGCTGTTTGAGCGGCCCAACTTCCACCCGATGCGGCTGCGGCGGATCGCGTTCCCGCTGACCGGGATTCTGACCGTCGCGGGCCTCGCGCTGTTCCTCGTGCGCGGCGAAGCCGGGCTGAACGTGGACTTCCGCGGCGGCACCGTGTTCGCCGGGAAGTTGAAGGAGGGCGAGGAGCGCGGGCTGACCCGCACCAAGGACGAAAAGGACGGGTTCCGCGAGCTGTTCGGCGAGGAGAACCAGAAGAAGCGGCTCGCGGTGGCCCCAGGCGACGACTCCGTCATCTGGCTGAACCGCCCGGTCGGGGCCGAGGCGGTGAACGTCTGGAAGTACAAGATCCGCTACGCCGACGGGACGACCGGCAAGTTCACCCTCACGGCGAAGCCCGAAGGGGCCACCGAAGAGGCGATGCGCGAGGACGTGCGCCAGCGGGCGAGCCACCTGCCGGACGTGTCCGTCGAGCAGATGTTCCTCTCGGGCGACAACTACGAGCAGGGCAAGAGCCGGTACTTCACGATCCGCACCACGGAGAAGCAGCGGAGCATCGTGCAGACCTCGCTCGACCGGCTCCTGAGCAAGGAGGAGAACGGGAAAACCGTTTCTCTGATGGACGGGGCCACCATGACCCCCGGCGAGGTCAGCGGCCCGGTGGTGATGCTCACCTTTGACAAGCCGACCTCGCGCAGCTACACGCAGGGGCTGTTCGAGAGCGAGTTCGAGGATATCGGCGCCGGCGGGGCCGACGATTTCACCCTCACCGGCGTCGGCGAGGCGGTAGACGGCCGGTTCAAACAAATGAAGCTCGACGTGTCGCGCAACCCCGCGCTCTCGCTGCTGGCACAACCGGCGAACGCCCCGGGGATCGACACGAAGGCCCGCGAGGAGCAGCTCAAGGCCCTCAAGCAGATCGTCGCCGGGGCGAAGCGCGCGTCCGACAGCACCCCCGAGCCCGAGCGCCTGGAGGTGTTCGACAGCCAGCTCGCCTCCGACACCCGCGAGAAGGCGATGGGGGCCATCGTCCTGAGCTGGATCGCGATCCTCCTGGACCTGTGGTTCCGGTTCGGGAACTGGACCTTCGGCCTCGCGGCGGTGATCTGCCTCGTTCACGACCTGTGCTTCACCATCGGCGCGATCGCCGCGTGCCACTACCTCCACATGGTCCCCGGGTTCGACCTCCTGGGCATCGAGGACTTCAAGATCGACCTCACGACGGTCGCCGCGCTCCTGACGCTGGTCGGGTACTCGGTGAACGAGATCATCGTGAACTTCGCCCGGATCCGGGAGGTCCGCGG
>DASWYH010001231.1:0-3117 GCA_036405095.1 Gemmata sp.
CCTCGTTCGACGACGAGAAGCGCGAGATGCTCGGCAGCAAACTCGTCGAACGGCTCCGGGCGTTGGAACTCACCTCCTACCTCGACTACTATTACCTGCTCAAGTACGGACCGGGTTCGGAGGAGGAGTGGCCCCGCCTGACCGACGCGCTGTCGGTCCAGGAAACGTACTTCTGGCGCGAATTCGAGCACGTGCGCGTGCTAGTTGATATACTCGTGCCGCAGCACATCGCGGCGCGGCGCGGCCCGGTCCGGGTGTGGTCCGCGGCCTGCGCGACGGGCGAGGAGCCGCTGAGCATCGTGATCGCCCTCAACGAGGCCGGCTGGTTCGATCGCGCGGACGTTCAGGTGTGGGCGAGTGATGTCAGCCCCGCGGCGCTCGAAAAGGCCCGGCGCGGGGTGTACCGCGAACGGTCGTTCCGCGCACTGCCGCCGGAGCTGCGCGAAAAGTACTTTGCGCCCGTGGAGGGCGGGTGGAGGGTGGCCCCGAATTTGCTCTCGCTCATTACGTTCCAATCGGCGAACCTGTTGGACCCGGTCGACACGAGCACCCTCGCCACCGCACCGTTCATCTTCTGCCGGAACGTGTTCATCTACTTCTCTGCCGCAACCGTCGCGCGGGTCGTAAAGAGTTTCGCCGAGCGGATGCCGGCCCCCGGCTACCTCTTCCCGGGGGTCTCGGAGTCGCTGCTCCGGGCCACGACCGCGTTCCAGTTGGAAGAGATCGGGAAGACGTTCGTGTACGTGAAGCGCTAGGCCGCCATCGCCCCCGGGGGTTCTGTGAACGACATCGTGCGGGTTCTCATTGTGGACGACTCGGCCTACGTCCGCAAAGCCGTGCGGCAGATGCTGACCCGGAGCCCGTTCCTCGAGGTGGTCGGGAGCGCGCGGGACGGCGAGGAGGCGCTCGACCAGGTCGCGCTGCTCGACCCGGACGTGGTCACCCTCGACCTCAACATGCCCCGGTCCGATGGCCTCGATTTCCTCAAGAAGCAGATGGCGAAGCGGCCGGTCCCGGTGATCGTCCTGAGTGCCGCGAGCGAGAGCGGCGAGCTGGCGGTGCAGGCCCTCGACGCCGGGGCCGTGGCGGTGGTCCAGAAGCCCACCGCGCTGGCGACCGAGAAGGTGTTCGAGATCGCGGACCACCTGATCGCGACGGTGAAGGCGGTGTCCGCGGCCCGGGTCACGGCCCCGCCCTCCGGTTCGGCCCTGCGCGCCGCGCTGCCGGCCGCAGCGCCGCGGCCGACCCGGACCGATGTGGTGGTGATCGGGGTCTCGACCGGCGGCCCACAGGCGCTCAAGCGGATCGTCCCGCGGTTCCCGGCCGACTTCCCGGTCCCGATCGCGCTGGTGCTGCACATGCCGATCGGGTACACGGAACTGTTCGCGCGCAGCCTCGGCGACGTGTCCCGGGTGCCCGTGTCCGAGGCCCGCGAGGGCGACCTGTTCCGCCCCGGGGCGGTGCTGCTGGCGCCCGCCGGGTATCACCTGTCGTGCGTGCGGCGCGGGGACGGGGCCGTCGCCGTGCGGCTCGGCCTGCGCCCGCTGGACACCCCGCACCGGCCCGCGGTGGACGTGCTGTTCCGGTCGGCCGCCGAGGTGTACGGGGACCGCGCGCTCGGGGTGGTGCTGACGGGCATGGGCTCGGACGGCACCGCCGGGGCCGCGTGGATCAAGGCGCAGGGCGGGCGCGTGTTCACGGAGGCCGAAGAGTCGTGCGTGGTGTACGGCATGCCGCGCGCGGTGGCGGAGGCCGGGCTGAGCGACCGGGCGGTGCCGCTCGATCAGATGGCCGAGGCGATCCTGGGGGCGCTGTGATGGCGAAGGTTCTGGTGGTCGACGATTCGGCCCTGTCGCGGCGGGTCTCGCGCCGCATCCTCGAGGCCGCGGGGCACGCGGTCACGGACGTGGCGGACGGGCTGGCCGCGCTGGAGCGGTACGCGCTCGACCGCCCGGACCTCGTGCTGCTCGACGTGACGATGGCCGAGATGGACGGGCTGGAGGTGCTGCGCCAGCTCCGGGCGATGGACCCCGGGGCCGTGGTGGTGATGGCCACCGCCGACGTGCAGAGCTCGACCCGGGAGATGGCCGACGCGGCCGGGGCCGCCGGGTTCGTGTCCAAGCCGCTCGCCGCCGAAACCGTGCTCCGGGCCGTTTCGGCCGCCCTCCCGGGCGCACAGGGGGGGACGAAGTGAGGCTCAACGCAGCCCAGACGGACGCCGTCACCGAGCTGGTGAACATCGCGTTCTCGCGGACCGCCGCGGCCCTGTCGGAGATCACCGGGAACCGCGTCGAGCTGACGGTCCCGGAGGTGTCCGCGCACCCGATCGCGGACCTGCTCCCGGCCCTCGGCCGGTTCGTCCGCGGGGAGGTGGCGACGGTCCACCAGATCTTCGGCGGCCCGGTGTCCGGGGACGCCTTCCTGCTCCTCGACATCGAGGGCGCCGCGCGGCTGGTCGGGATGCTCGCCGAGGCCGGCGCGCCGACCGATCAGAGGGGGGCCTCGGCCCGGGAGGAGCTCGCCGAGGTGGGGAACATCCTCCTGAACGCGTGCCTCGGGGTGTTCGGCGACCTGCTCCAGGTGCGCTTCACTTTCGCGGTGCCCCGGCTACACTTAGATTCACTCGGCACTATGCTCGGCTCCCTCGTGATCGGCGCGGACGAGATCCGCCACGCGCTGCTCGTCGGCGCGCGGTTCCGGGTCCGGGCCACCGAGGTGACGGGGTGCATGGTGCTGGTGCTGGGGGTCAGCTCGCTGGACCTGTTCGTTCAGGCGATCGAGGGCTGGGCCGAGCGGGCCGCCAGCTCCTGAGGGCCACCGGGGCGACGGGCCAAACATGGGCGTATCAGCGGAGCTTCTGAGCGAACTGGACGCGGTGGGCGACTGGGGGCTGCTCGCGACCGACCCTGAGCTGACGGTGACCGGTTGGAACCGGTGGCTGGAGCGGCACAGCGGTTGGCCCGCCGCGGCCGTCCTCGGGCGCCCGCTGTTCGACCTGTTCCCGGACCTCACCGCCCGCGGGCTGGACCGGTACTACCGCCAGGCGCTGGACGGGCAGCCGGCCATCCTCGCGCAGCAGGTCCACAAGTACCTCATCCCCATCCCGACACCGATCGC
>DASWYH010001232.1:0-4503 GCA_036405095.1 Gemmata sp.
GGGGTGGACGGCAAGGACAAGTACGACACGAAGTCGCTGCCGGCGACGGGCAAGAGCGGCCGGTTGCGCCTCACGCGCGACGGGGAGACGATGCGGATCTCGGTGTCCGAAGACCCCAAGGGCGAGTTCCAGGCGCTGCGCGAGTTCCCGATCGGGCGCGAGGACCTGCACTCCCTGACCGCGCAGTGCCGGGCAAAATCCGGCGGCGTGGACGCCCGGTTCACCGATCTGACCGTGCGGGCCGAGTCGCTGGTCAACCAGCCGGCACAGGTCGCGCGGCCCCGGTGGAACTGGGTGCCGTGGGCCGCCGGCGCAACGGTCCTCCTGGTGGGTGCGGGCGCGGTGCTGGTGCTCCGGCGCCGCCGGGGCGCGGGCGAAGAGGGTTCCGAAACGGACCCGGCGGACGGGGCGGCCCCTCGAAAAGGGAGCGCCGATGCCCGCGGATAACCCGTTGCGAGGTGCCCCCGCCCCGGTCGCCGCGCCCGCCCCTGCCGGCACGCGCGGGTGGGCGAGCCCCCCGGTCGTGGTCGCGGTGGTGCTCGCGATCCACGTCGGGCTGATCCTCGACTGCGCCTCAAAGGACTTCCTGACCTACGACGAGGTGGGCAACCTGGCCGCCGGGGTGTCGTACTGGGAGACCGGCTCGTTCCGGCTCTCGAACGTCAACCCCCCGCTGCCCAAACTGCTCGCCGCGCTGCCGGTGTGGCTGTCCGGCCCGGCGGTCGGGTCTCTGGAACAGCCCCAGCGCCCGGGGCACCGGCCGGAAACGACGGTCGGGGATCGGTTCGCCCGCGACAACGCCCCCCGGTATCTGGCGTTCGCGTTCTGGGGGCGCGTGTCGGGCGCCCTCTGGGCGGTGCTCGCGGCCCTGGTCCTGTACAAGTGGGCCACCCTCCTGTGGGGCCGCCGCGGGGGGCTCCTGGCGCTGACCGTGTGGTGCTTCGAGCCGAACGTCATCGCCCACTCCCACCTGATCACCACCGACATGCCGGTGACGGCCACCGGGCTGCTGGCCGCGTACCTGTTCCGGTCGTACCTGCTCGCCCCCTCGTGGCAGCGGGCGAGTTGGGCCGGCGCCGCACTCGGGCTCGGGCTCGGGTGCAAGTTCACGCTCGTCGTGTTGTGCCCGCTGTGGGTGCTCCTCTGGCTGTGCTGCCATCTCGTCGGCTGGCCCCGGATCGGGCCGAAGCCCGAGCGGGCGACCGCGCTGGGCCAGTTCGCCCTGCTTGTCGCGGTCAGCGCGCTGGTGCTCAACGCGAGCTTCCTGTTCTCCGGCACCGGGCGCCCCCTGGGGGATTACCGGTTCGTCTGCGCGACCCTCGCCGGCCCCCAGGAGGAGTGGGAGCCGGAGGGGTACGGGAACCGGTTCGCCGAGAGCTGGGTGGGGCGGGTGCCGGTCCCGCTGCCGGATGATGTGCTGATCGGGATCGACCTCCAGCGCCGCGACTTCGAGATCTACCGGAACCGCGAGATGTACCTCGCGGGCGAGTGGAAGAAGGACGGGTGGTGGTACTACTACCTGTACGCCGCGGCCCTGAAGATCCCGCTCGGTGTGTGGGGGCTGTTCCTGATCAGCCTGCTGGTGCCCCTGCTCGCAACCGGGCGCCCGGCGCTGCCCTGGGCCGAACTCGCGCTCCTGGCGCTGCCCGGCGTGGTCCTCTTCGTGTTCGTGAGCACGCAGACGAGCCTCCAGCACCACTCCCGGTACGCCCTGCCGGCCCTGCCGTACTGGATCATCTTCGTGGGCCGTGCGGGGCAGGTCTTCGGGTCCGCTCCCCGAGCCGCGCAGGCGCTCGCCGGCGCCGCGCTGGTCTGGGCGGTCGGGTCGTACCTCGCGCTCCACCCTTTCGCGCTGCCGTACTTCAACGAACTGGCCGGCGGACCGGACCGCGGGCACGAGTACCTGCTCGGGTCGAACATCGACTGGGGGCAGGACCTGACCCGGCTGAAGGAGTGGAGCGACGCGCACCCGGAAGCGCAGCCGCTGCGGGTCGCGTACTTCGGGCACGTCGACCCGCGGGTCGTCGGGTTGAACTTCGTGCTCCCGTCCGGGGGCTCCGGCACGGGCCAGGACGGTCCCCAACCCGGGTACTACGCCGTGAGCGTCCGTTTCGTGCAGGGGCAGGGCGCGGCGCCGCCGAACGGCAAGGGCGGGTACCAGTACCTCCCGCCACACGCGTTAACGTACTTCCGAAAGTTCCGGCCGATCGCCAAGGCCGGGTACTCGATCTTCATCTACCGGCTCAGCCCGGAGGACGTCAACGCGGTGCGTGCGGAGCGCGGGTTCCCCCCCCTGCCCTCCAACCGGACCGACCGGTGACGCCCGCGCACGGGCGGGGCCCGAACGTGTGACGTCTCGTGTGATTCCATCAATGAGGTGCACCGTGAAACTGGTCATCCAGATCCCCTGCCTGAACGAGCGGGACACGCTCCCGGGAACGCTCGCCGCCCTGCCCAAGCAGGTGGACGGGTTCGACACGGTCGAGGTGATCGTGATCGACGACGGGAGCACCGACGGGACCGCCGAGGTGGCCCGCCGGCACGGGGCGCACGTCGTCCGGCTCCAGGGGCACCAGGGGCTCGCGCGGGCCTACCTGGCCGGGCTCGTGGCGTCCGTCGAGCGCGGGGCCGACGTCATCATCAACACGGACGCCGACAACCAGTACGACGCGACCAACATTCCCAATCTGGTGCGCCCGATCCTCGACGAGGAGGCCGACATCGTCATCGGGGCCCGACCGGTCGGTGCGATCGCGCACTTCTCGCCGACCAAGCGGGCGCTCCAGAAGCTGGGCAGCTGGGTGGTCCGGACGGTCAGCGGGTCGGCCGTGGCGGACGCGCCCAGCGGGTTCCGGGCCGTGACCCGGGACGCGGCCCTGCGGCTCAACGTGTTCGGGCGGTTCACGTACACACTGGAAACGGTGATCCAGGCCGGGCTCAACAACCTGCGCGTGGTCAGCGTTCCGGTGCGGGTGAACCCGCCGACCCGGCCGAGCCGGCTGTTCCGCAGCAACCTCGGGTACGTGCTGCGGAGCGTCCGGACGATCGCGACCGTGTACCTGCTGTACCGCCCGGCGCACGTGTTCGGGGCGCTCGCCGCGCTGGCGCTCCTGCCGGGGTTGGCCCTCGGGGTCCGCTACCTGGCCCTGATGGGGCTGGGCGAGGGGCGGGGGCACACGCAGTCGCTGGTCGCGTGCGCCATCCTGTGCCTGTCGGGGGTGTTCTTCGCCACGGTCGGGGTGCTCGGCTACCTGCTGGCCGTCAACCGGCGGCTGCTGGAGGAGCTCCGCTACCTGGCCTGGGCCGAGCGCACCCGCGCCGGGGGCACGAGCTTCGAGCCGGACCTCGCAGCGGACGAGTGGGCGGACGGGCGGTGAGGCGGACGGACCGCAACTGTACTTTCCGCAATTTCGGCCCCAACGACCCTCGAAAGCACTGGGGGAAACGAGGGTCGAGCCCAACAATGCCCTTTTTGGGGGGGCCCGCAGAGCGGCCCAGATAGTGGCAGAATCTCAAAATCCCTTGGAACGCCCCACACTCCCGGCGCGTGAAATTGCGGAAAGTGCAGCCGCAAAGAACCTGGGCTGAAACGGACGGAGCAAGGGCCGCAAAGCCGGAGCGCCAACTTCAAGAGAGCCTCGAATGCGTTCGACGTGAAGATCCGTGACCGGAATTCTCGAACCGGGAGCCCGACGGTGAACCGACCCAAGTTGTCGATCATTGTTCCGGTATACAACGAGGAGCGGCACCTGCGGGCCGTCCTCGAGCGCTTGGCGGTCGGGCCGTACCCGCCCGACGAGCAAGAGGTCATTGTGGTCGATGACGGGAGTTCCGACCGGACCCCGGGTATCCTGGCCGAGTGGGGCCCCCGGCCCGGGTTCGTCATCCGGACCCACCCCGTCAACCGCGGCAAAGGGGCCGCCGTGCGGACCGGTTTGGGGCTGGCCACGGGCGCGGTCGCGGTCGTCCAGGACGCCGACCTGGAGTGCGACCCGGCGGACATCCCGGCGGTCGTGGGGCCGATCTTCCGGGGCTCGTTCCTCGCGGTTTTTGGGTCCCGGTATCTGCGACCCGGGAGCCTCCCCTGGAGCCGGTTCCGGGTGGCCGTCAGCCTGCTGAACGGTCTCGTGCGCGTTCTGTACGGTGTCCGGCTGACCGACGTGAACTGCTGCTACAAGGCGGCCCGCACGGAGCTGTTCCGCGACCTCGATCTGCGGTGCGAGCGGTTCGAGTTCTGCGCCGAGGTCGCGGCCAAGTTGTGTCGGGGCGGGGTCAGGGTGGGGGAGGTGCCCGTGCGGTACACCCCGCGCACCCGTGCCGAGGGCAAGAAGATCGGGTGGCGCGACGCCGTGCAGTTCGGTGCGACCCTGATCCGGTGGCGGTTCCGGGCGGTCCCGGACCTGCGGGCATTCGGCGCGGTCCCGCCGGAACCGGTGCGTCTGGGCGAACCGCTCGCGTCCCAGGGCAAGTGATCTCCCAACGAGGTGTCCCGCGTGACTGATC
>DASWYH010001233.1:0-5608 GCA_036405095.1 Gemmata sp.
CTTCAACTGCTGCTCCAGGTCCGCCCGGCCCAGTTTTTTGTCGAACGGTTGGAAGAGGGGCACGTCGGTTTCGGCGATCAGGTTGAACCCGCCGCTGCCGCCGCTCTTGTCGAGGAACTCGCGGTCGGGCTGGCGCCGGAAGCTCTCGACCGCGACGAGGAGAAACGCGGCGGACGCGAGCAGCGCCGCGGTGAGCAAGCTCCGCGCGGGGTTGCGGGCCGCGTTCCGCGTGCCGAGCTGCGCGAGCGCGGGGAGGCCGCGGCTGTTGACCACCGCGTGCCGGGTCCGGCGCATCCACACCCAGACGCCCGCGAGCGCGGCGGTGAGCAGCAGCCCTCCGCCGCTGAAGAAGGTCATGGCCTGGAAGTCGGGGTTGCTCACCGCGCCCCCGGCGGCGATCAGCGCGCCCCCCACGAGGAGCGCCCCGACCGCGACGAACTTGATGAACCGCCCGGTGCCTGCGCCCGCCGCGGGCGGGACCGCCGTTTCGCCCCGCAGCAGCGCCGGGGGCGTGACGCGCACCAGCCCGCGCACGCTCCACCACTGCGCGACGAGGGCCATCAGCACCGTGGCCCCGAACCCGAGCCCGAAACTGAGCGCGGTGGCGTGCGGCCGGAAGTACGCCTTGACGCCCTCATCGGGCCACAGGTCGAGCAGCACCGCGAGCAACAGGCGGTTGTACCCGACGCCGGCGAGCAGCCCGAGCGCGGCGCCGGCCGCGGCAACGAGCAGCCCTTCGGCGAGCAACAGGCGCCGAACGTGCTTCACCGCGAACCCGGTCGCGAGGAGCAACCCGACCTCTTTTGCGCGCCGGTCGAGCGAGAGCCGGAACAGCAACCCGACCAACATGAGGGCCGCGGCGATGAGGAACAGGCTGAACCCGAGGAACAGCCCGCCGAAGTCGGTGCCGCCCTTGCTCGCGGTGAGGAGCCGGCTCCGGATCGGGTCGAACACGAGGCCCGATGCGGCGGGGTCGAGGTGCCTGGGTAACTCGCCCTGGAGCCGCTCGTTGAGCTTCTCCAACGACTCGCCCGGCGCGGGAGCGACGCGGACGGAGGTGTCGGTCCCGTACCGGCTCCCGAACAGCTTTCGCGCGGTGGCGAGGTTCAGGTAGGCCATTGGGACGGCCTTGTTCTCACTGAAGAACGTGCCGCGCGGGTGCGGCTTCGGCTTCTCGGGCACCCGGCGCTTGATCTCGGCGCCGGGGAGCACCGGCGGGCGGTCCCACTCGAACAGCTTCGCGCGGTCGTCGGTGACGCCCTTGATTTCCGGGGTCAAGTCCTTGTCGCGGGCCGGTCCGGTGAAGGGGATGTAGTCGTTGAGAGTGAGTTCCGTTTCGCGCTTCACCCCTTCGCCCTCGACCTCGGGGTCGAAGTAGATGAGCTTCACCTTCGTTCCCTTCGGGAGCCCGTTCAGCTCCGACCCGGGCCACGTGAGGAGGTCGATCTCGTTGTCGCCGAGTGCCTGGGCGGCTTGGGCGGGCGGGCGCGGGCTGAGCGGGGGCGCGGCCGTGATGTTGAGCCCGGCGACGATCGGATACGGGATCTGCTTGTCCCCGACGGCGAGCGTGTCGGCGACGTAAACGACGGTCGGCTCGGAACGTGCCCCGATGCCGCTCGCGGCGGACCGCACCGCGTCCGACACCTTCGGCGGGAGAATCAGCTCCGTCGATTCGGCGCTGAGGTAACCGCCGCGCCCGAGCCGACGGGTGATCTCGCGAAACTTTAACCCGTAATCTTCGGGCCGGAGCCGGCCTTTGAGTGCGGCGTTCAGTTCGTCGTTGGGCGCGCCGCTCGCGAGGAGCACCGTGGCCACGGGTTCCGCGTCGCCGGTGACCAACCGGGCGAGGGCGCGCAGGGGGACGAACACGTTCAGCGGCGCGGCCGGGTTCGGTGTCAGGTTGAAATCGTTCTCGGCCGCGTCCGGCGGGAGCACGGCCGCGACGACGAACTCTTCGCTCGCGGTGGTGTCATCGCTGCCCCGCTTGGCGAGCGACGAGGAGCGCGTGAGGTCCGAGAACCGTTCGGTGCTGAGGGTGACGGTTTCGCCGGGCTTCGTGCCGAGCTTTTCCGCCACGCGGGACGAGAGCACCACCGGCGGGAACGTGTTCGCGGACCTGTTCCGCCGCACGTCACCGTTCCAATCGACGCCGGAAACGCCGCCCGGTGCGAACCGCTCATCGACCCCGAGAACGGTAACCTGGCCCAGGTAGGGCGCGGTGGCGGGGTCGCCGGCAGCCTGTACCGAGCCCGGAACCAAAAGAACGGGCTTCGCGGTGCCGGGCAGGCCGTCCGCGATGCCGGCGCGCACGGGCCGGTGGAAGAACGCGACCGAATCGACCCCGCCGAGCTGGCGCTCGACGCGCGCGCGCAGGCTCCCCCGCAGGGAGTCGCCGACCAGGAGCGCGCCGGTGAACACGGCGGAGCCGACCGCGACGCCGAGCATCACCGCGAGGTTCCCGCGGGCGTGGTAGGCCAGGTTCCGGAGCACGAGTCGCGAGAAGGTGAGCATGGCCGCTTCGGTGGGTGTGGTGCGTCGGGAGGGCGTCAGGCCGGCTGGAGCGCGCCGTCGTTCATCTCGAACCGCCGGGGGAACAGCTTCGCGAGGTCCGCGCTGTGCGTCACCACGACCAGAACCGTACGCTCCTGATGGTGCAGTTCGAGGAGCAACTCGCCGACCGCCTGAGCGTTGGTGCGGTCGAGGTTGCCGGTGGGCTCGTCGGCCAGCAGGAGGGTGGGTTTCAGCACCAGGGACCGGGCCACGGCGACCCGCTGGCGCTCGCCGCCGGAGAGCTCCGCCGGGCGGTGATCGAGCCGCGCGCCGAGCCCGACGCGGTCGAGAAGCTGCCGGGCGTAGGTTTCGGTCTCTGCGGGCGCGGTCGTTCGGCTCACCAGCGTCGGGATGAGGACGTTTTCGAGCACCGAGCACTGCGGGAGCAGGTGGTGGTCCTGAAACACGAACCCGATTTTGGAGTTGCGGAACGCGCTCAGTTGCGCTTCGGGGAGCGCGAACGGATCGGTGCCGTCGAGCGTCACGGTGCCCCCGGTGGGCCGGTCGAGGGTGCCGAGGATGTGGAGCAGGGTGGACTTGCCCGACCCGGACGGCCCCATCACGGCGATCGAGTCGCCGCGGTTCAGGGTGAGGCTCACCCCGCGCAACACCGAGAGCGGGGTCGGGCCGCGGGTGGTGTACTCTTTCGAAACGTTATCGACGACGAGTGACATCGTGTGGTCATTCCGTGGCGGGGGAGGGCGGGTTCGGGTGTTCCGGGGCGTTCCCGTCGTCGAGGTACACGAGATCCTCTCGCGTCACCTCGGTGTATTCGGTGTGGTCGGGGTAAACGAGTTCGATGCCGTACAGCTCGCGGCCCTTGTGCCTCATGAGACCGCGGAACGCGATAACGCGGCCCCGCAGTCCGGTGAAAGTGCGCAACTGGACCCGGTCCCCGAGCCGGGACGGGCGCGCTTGGTCGATCGCTTGAGTGGACATGTCCGACCCTCCGCGGGGCACCAGGGTGGGAGGCCGAGCAGCACTTGAAGGAAATCATACAGGATGCGGTCCAGTTCCGTCGCCAACCCGTCGCAAGAAGTATTTCGCCTCGCGCTGCACTGAGGTTGCGATGTCAGTCTATCGAAGTTTTGTAAGATAATAAATTTTTATGAATCGTGCTGGAATAGTTTTTAAATTGACTGGTTAGCTCTTTAGTGTATTGGGAAAGCCCGTTTACGAGATCGGGCCGTTCGGCGGGGGCGACTTCTTTTCCATGAAGTACCTGGGCGGCGGCAGTCTCGACCGGCGCACGGAGGAGCCCGGGGCCGCGGCCCGACTGGTGCTGAAAGTGGCGCGGGCCGTACACCACGCGCACCAACAGGGCATCCTGCACCGCGACCGGAAGCCGGCCAACGTCTTGCCCGACGATGACGGCGGACCGCACGTCGCGGACTTCGGGTTGGCTCGGCGCCTGGGGTCATTGGTGCGGTTCACTGGCACCGGCGCGCTCGCGGGCACCCCGGCGTACATGGCCCCAGAACAGACGGGGCCGGCGGCGAACTGACCACGGCCACTGACGTTTACGGACTGGGCGGCGTTCTCTACGCGCTCCTGACGGGGCGCCCCCAGTGCGAAGGCGCGGACCTGCCGGACACGCTGACGCGCATTCGCGAGCACGAACCGGAGCCCCCGCGCAAGTCCAACCCGCTCGTGCCGTGGGATCTGGCGGTCATGTGCCAGAAGTGCCTTCACAAGGAGCCTCCCGTCGATACCCCTCGGCCGACGTCCTGGCCGACGATCTGGACCGGTTCCTGAGTGGCCGAGTGATTGCGGCGCGGCCGACATCCCCCTTGAGCGCGCGGGGAAGTGGGGCAGACGGCACCTGTGGAGCGCGGCCCTGTTGGCGCTGGTGGTAGCTGTCGGGAGCGCGGGAGGGGCGGGCAGCGCCTGGCAGAGCCGGGAGGTTGAAGCGGAACGTGCCCGCGTCCTCTGGCAGCGCCAGGAGGCTGACGCGTAGCGCGCCCGGGCCGACCCGGAGGCGCAGCGCGCCGCGGACCGGTTGGAAAACCTCGCCCTGTTCCTGGACCTCGGCGACGATCCGCGGTACGACCGCTCGGGCACGGGGCCGCTCCGACAGGCGCTGCTCACGAAGGCGTCGGCGCTCGGCTCACAAGGCGTCCGAGGTGAGGGGCAGCATAATTCTCCGTGTGTCGGGTATCGCCTGTTTGAGGTTGTAGCCCCATTGGAACATGGCCACATACTGATCCAGATAGTGCTCGCGGACCCCTCGGAGCGGCCGCAGGAACGTGCGCCGCGCGGCCCGGAGCCCTCCCGGTGTGTTGTCATGGACCTCGCGAACCCCGTCCCCGTCATCATCCCGTGCCCACTCCCGTTGACCCGGGGTGTGGCTCATGGTCGCGTGCCCGCGATGGTTCTGCGCCGGCCGCCCGTACCCCTCCCACTCGTTCGTATATACCATCGCCCCTTCGTTCGTCGAGTCACCGACGAACCCCGCCCATGTCTTCTGGTCGGTCCGATTAACGACGGAAAGAATGATCTCGCTGTGTTCCCGGCCACCACCCCGACCACCGGCGGCCGGCCGTTGTCGAAGTTCCCGTGGCCCCGTTGCTTGTTGACCCGGCGCCGCGGCGGGTCATCCGGGCCCGGGTGCCGGACCCCTTTTTTCCCCCGCGTTCGGGAACATCTCATCGGCCTCGGTGGTCGCACCGGTGCCCCGGGCATCCCGTGCCCGCCCCTGGAGCCGGTGCCGCAGGGTCAGCAGGTGCTTACGGTCGCACCCGCTCGCGAGCCAATGGCACGGTCGGGGTTCCTTGGCAGATGCCCCTCGGGAGCAGCACCAGTTGGGCCGGGGGCCGGCGGGCCTTCTGGAGCGCGGTCCCGGTGTGCGCGTTGAACACGGCCCCGCGTGCACGGCACCGGTCGTCCAGCACCGGCGCGCGATGGCGATCGTGAACCGACAGGGCCTCATCCCGCTGGCCACTCGGGCGCCGCTAACCGTCCCGGTGCAACGTGCCCACCAGGAACTGGTAACACGCCTCACCATCCATCAGGTCGAGGATCGGGAGTCCATCCGCACCCGCCGCGCAAGCCTCATGGG
>DASWYH010001234.1:0-2418 GCA_036405095.1 Gemmata sp.
CCTCGCCCTGGGCGCGGTGCTGTTCTTCGTGGGCCGCCGGGTGGGCCGCGGGCCCGCCGGGCCGGTCGCCCCGAAGGCCGAAGGGACCCCGGGGGCCGCTCCCGCCGGGGCGGCCCCGGCGAAGGCCCCGGTGGAGGGCTACCTGGACGACTTCCTGCAAACGGACCGCATCAGCCTCGAAATCGGCGCCGCACTGATCCCCATCGTGTCGGCCCGGCGCGGCCCGGGGCTCCTGGACCGGATCGGGGGCCTGCGCCGCGACCTCGCGAAGCAGAGCGGCCTGTGGGTGCCGTCGGTGCGGGTGCGGGACAACCTCCAGCTCGACCCGGCCGCGTACCGCGTGCTCCTGGGCGGGCGCGAGGTGGCCCGCGGCGAGGTGCGCCCGGACCTGTGGCTCGCGATCGATCCGGGCGGAGCGGGCCGCATCCAGTTGGCGGGCGAGGACGCCCGCGAACCGGCGTTCGGGCTCCCGGCGAAGTGGATCAACGACGCGGACCGGAACCGGGCCGAGGCCGCCGGGTACACCGTGGTCGACGCCCCGAACGTCATCATCACCCACCTGGGCGAGATGATCCGCCGGCACGCGGGCGAGCTGCTCGGCCGCGACGACCTGAAGGCGATGGTGGACCGGGTCCGCGAGGTGTCGCCGGCCGTGGTCGATGACCTGATCCCGAACGTGCTGAGCATGGGCCTGTTGCACCGCGTGCTGACCCTGCTGCTGGACGAGCGGGTGCCGATCTCGAACCTGCCGCGGATCCTGGAGAGCCTGGCGGCGCACGCGCCCACCGTCAAGGACCCGGGCGAGCTGGTCGAGCGGGTCCGGGCCGACGTCGGGCGCTCCGTCGTGGACCGGTTCCGGGACCCGTCCGGGCGCATCCGGGCGATCGTGCTCGACCCCCGGCTGGAACTGGAACTGCGGCGCGCGGTCCAGAACCACCAGTTGGTGCTCGACCCGAGCCGGCTGGAGCAGCTCACGCTCCGCGTGGCCGGTGAGCTCCGACGGGCCAGCGCCCGCGGCTACGAAGTCACCCTGCTGTGCGACGGGAGCCTGCGGCGGGCCATCCGGCACTCGCTCGCCCGCGCGCTGCACGACCTGAGCGTGGTCTCCTACCAGGAGATCCCGACCGACCTGTTGATGGAACCGGTGGCGGTGATCCGCCCCGAGGAGCTGACCGGCGAAGGCTCGTCGGTCGGCACGATGTTTGAACCACCCCGACCATAACCGTCAAGGCCCCGCGCCCCGAGTCCCACACCATGAGCGGAAACCTCACCAGTGGCAACATCCAAGCCTACCAGCGGCAGGCCGAGCAGCAGCGGCGCGACGAACTCATCGTGTCGCACCTGCCGCTCGTCAAGCACGTGATCGGGCGGCTCATCGGTGAGGTGCCCCCGGGGGTCGATGTGGAGAACCTCGAATCCGCCGGGGTCCTCGGGCTCGTGGAAGCGGCGGCCAAATTCGACCCGGCCCGCAACGCCCAGTTCAAGACGTTCGCGTACCTCCGCATCCGCGGCGCGATCGTGGACGAGATGCGGCGCAACAGCCCGCTCCCGCAGCACGTCCACACCCGACTCACCACGGTGCGCCGCGCGTGCCGCACCCTGCCCCACCCGATCACCGTCGAGGCCATCGCCGCCGCCACCGGGCTGACCGAAGACGAGGTGGCCGACACGCTCGCAGCCGAGCGGGTCGCCAAAACGATGTCGTGGGAACAGGCGGCCGAGTCGAACGGGCTGGAGCCGGCGGGCGCGACCGAGGAGCCCGGGGCCGAGCTGGAGCGCGGGGAAGCGGTGCAGCAGCTCGCCGAAGCGATCGAGGCCCTGGAGCCGAAGGAGCGGGTCGCGGTCACCCTGTACTACCGCGAGGACCTGCGGCTGAAAGAGATCGCCGAGGTGATGAAGCTGTCGGTGTCGCGCGTCTCGCGGCTGCTCAGCAAGGCCACGTTCGAGCTGGGCGAGCGCCTCAAGGTCCACCGCGCCGGGGTCCTCTCGCACGGGTGACACCCGATCGGGCCATTGGTCATCAGACCCTGTTCACGATAAGCGGAACCACTTGCCCATATTGAGTTTACAGCGATTGCGCTATTTTTGCCATAAACCGTTATTCAGAAATCACTCAAGTGCAATTTTCGCCATCGTGAACAGCATCTATTAGTCATTAGCAGTTATCCAGGCGCATCCGATGTGCATATTACACCGGCACGAGGGATGCGCGTGGCTGTTGATCCGGTTTGGGGTTGGGCCGCTCGCGTGTGGTGTCCGCGTCGGTTGCCCCTCACCCGCGAGCGTGTCGAAGCGACACGCTCACGACCTCTCCCCGCTCGGCGGGGCGAGGTGAGGACCGGGCGCGCCTCCGAACCGTACACCTCGCCCCTTGCGCGGACCCGAATACCGGCGCCACACCTCGCCCCGCTCGGCGGG
>DASWYH010001235.1:0-2851 GCA_036405095.1 Gemmata sp.
CGTGGCGGTGGCGCGGGCTCTGCGGATGCGCAACGGTGGCGGAGCAGACGCGCGGGCGGGCGCGGGCCCAGGAACCGTGTCGCCGCCGAACCGGGCGCTGCACCGGACCGCGAGATCGGCGCTGTTTCCAGTACCGATCGCGATGTGCGCGGCCGGTGAGCTTATTGTTCGGCATCAGAAGCGGAGATTTGGATGGGCGACTGGGCCGCATGGACAAAGGCCGATAACGATCTGACGTTCGTGCAAATCTAGAGAGCGGTTGAACATTGGCTGCGGGAGAACGACCCGGCCCGAGGTTCGGGTCTGCGATCCGGGGCGACCGCGGAAGACGTATCCACGGTCGAGAGACTCATCGGAGCCCGCCTCCCGGCCTCCATCCGGTTCGCGTACATGCGGCACAACGGGGAGGAACACAATTCGTTCGGCCTCTTTGGCGGAAAGCGATGGCTCCCTCTTTTACAAGTGGTGGAGATCTGGCAGAACTGGCAGCGGCAGTTCGCGAACAACCGCACGGAACAGCGCGGTCGGAAGAAATCTTCCCGCAGTTCTCCTCAAATTCCGCCGTGGGATTCGCTGCGAATCCCATTTTCGTACGACTGGGGGCGCGGCTACCACTGCGTAGATCTCCAACCCCGGGGTGGTGTGCCCGGTCGTATCGTGATGTTCGAGTTCGCGTCGGAGGAGGTGATCGCCGCAAGCTTCGAGGAATGGCTGGCCATCACTTTTGCCGACCTCGCGAGCGGCAAGTGGGAGTTCGGAAAGTACGGCGGCCTTGTTCCAGGTTAGGGCGGCAGGGCCGAACCCGGCGCGACACCGGACCGCGTAAAATACGTGTTTGGTAGACCGTGTCGCGGTGTGCGCGGCCGGTGAGCAAATTGTTCGGCCGCCGCCGTCAAGTGGTTGTAAGCGCCACGGATCGGCGAGCGGTCGGAAGGTTGTCGCCACCTCCATCTTGGTGAAGGCGACCGGCGAGGGCCCGCCGGTCCGAGCGGCCCGAGGTCGTATGGTGTTCTCCCGCCGTGCGATGTCCACGGTGGGCTGAGCTCATCCGGCGGCGGTCGAACCAGGAGCTGAGCTGCAACGCTCACTCATCCTCTAGCGGTAGGAAGCGGCCGTCGGCCGAACTCCCCGCCGGAGCTGACCAGCCACCGCGGGAGCAAGGGGAGACCGTCCCGAGAGGGGCGGCCCCGAGTCGTCGATGCGACCGGTCGGAGCAGTCGGGTTGCAGAGCCCACGGTACTCGGTCTGAGGTGAGGACTACGTATGCTCGAAACGTGCCGTGAATGCGGGCGGGTCTCCAACCTGACAACCCGAGGTGCCGCGCGCCCTGACCCCTGCCCGGCCTGCCGCCTTACAACAACCGCGGGTGCCTCCCCCGGTAACGACGAGAGGCCGGTTGGCGGGAAGCGGCGCAGCGTTCCCTGGGGGCGGCCGTTTCTCGGCGGGGTCGGGGTTGGCGTCGCACTTTCTATCGCTTGCATGTTGATCTTCTTGGCCTCGGACGCTCGGGTCATCGGGTGGCGCGCCGGAGAACCCCGGCCCGATGCCATCGACGAGTCCGCGGCACGTCGCGTGGCTGACGCGGTCGTTGACGACATCGTCGCGGGCCACCACGAGCAGTTGCACGCGCGGATGGAGCAGCAGTTCCGGACAGACAATCCCCCGCGCATCTTCTCGTCTCATTTCGAGAAGATGTTTGCGTTCGGGGGTAAGCCGCTGACGGCGGCGTTCAAGGCCCAACAGGACGGGGTGAAGGTCTACCTCAACGGGACGCGGAAGACGGTGCGGAAATTCTGGTACGCGGCCCAGACAACGAAGTCGGAGGGCGGCCCGTACTTCCTGTTCGTGGAGGTGGTGCCCGATGAGGGCGGGCCGGCCTGCACGTCCGTGGGCCTCGTCAACTTCCCGGTGACTGGTCCGCCCGCGCACCTGAAATAGTTGGACCCGCTGAGCGGGCTCTGGTAGCGACGTGGGCGATGCCGAACTCAGCGCTGCACCGGACCCGGCCAGGTGAGTTGTTTCCCGTTGCTCACCAATGCTCGTGTCGGCTGGTTGTGATCCCGGCCGGGCCGGTGAGCTTAATGTTCGGCCCAGAGGGTGCGCGGAGCGGGGAACCGCGTCGCGTGTGAGCGAACGGTCGATCCGTGATGCGACAGACGGTTGTGTCGCGTGAGGTGCCGGGTGTCGCGGCGGCCCGTGTGGCGCGGTGCGGTGGCCGCACTCACCGGGCGGTATCGCTCACGCTCCGCAGAGGCGCTCCGGTGGCGCGGGCTCTGCGGATACGCAACGGTGGCGGAGCAGAAGCGCAAGGGTGGGATGCGCGGGTCGAAGAACCGTGTCGCGGCCGAACCGGGCGCTGCACCGGACCGCGAGATTGGGGCCGTCCGGCTGGTGGACCTCGGCGTCACCGACCCGGTGTATTTTGTCGGCTGGGACGGCATGGCCGAGCTGGGGCGGGAAATTGGGCTGCTCCGAACGCACCTGCGAAGCATCGAGTATCAACCGGAGATGGTCGCCCGGTGGCCGGCCCACTTGGTGTACTGCCACCGCCTGCTGTCGCTGGCCACTCCGGGCGAGGGCATCCCCGACTTGTGCATCGGGTAGCGGCTCCGAGTAGCCCTGCAGCCGAACCCGGCGTGACACCCGACACCTCATCGTGTTCGGACGCACCGCTCATCCGGTGATGGCGGTGCCGGTGAGCTCCATATACGACCGCGGCGCCCGGTAGAACGAAACGGGAGTTACTCACCCGCGGTTGCAGTTCGCCACGCGGGGGGGCGTCATTACCGAAGGAGCGATCGCATCATGATCCGTGCAATTCCGCTGGCGCTGCTTTTGGGTGCGGCGGTCG
>DASWYH010001236.1:0-6786 GCA_036405095.1 Gemmata sp.
ACCGGGGGCGCTCCGAGGCCCCCATGAGCCGGCCGAACACGTAGTCCGCGAAGGTGGTTGCGGTGACCAGGAACGCGAGTTCGTAGCTCCACGCGGCGTAAAAGTGGAAGCTCGCGATCACGAGCAGCCACACGCGCGTCATCTGGAACCGCCGCGGGATGCTCCAGTACGCGACCAGCACGAGGGCGAAGAACGCGAGGAACGCCTGGGTGTGAAAGAACGGCGCGGGCAACAGCTCGTGCAGCCAGCGGAAGTACGCGAACCCGGATTGGTACGTCGGCTCGGCGGAAGGCGCGGCCGACGCGAAAAACGAACAGAACATCGCACCCGTCCTTGGTTGCGCGGAGCGGGGCCAACGCGCACGGCCGCCGCTTGGCGCGAACTGTAGCCGGTTCATGATAAACGGGTCAACCCCGGGTTCTGGGGTGGGGGGTCGGGAGTTTACACCCGACGACAACAAGACAGTCGCGCTTCCAGAGCTAAGACAAAGGAGCGCGGCCCGGTCTCCGGCCCCTGGCTGGGGCGGCCCTCTTGTCGCCGGCGGGTATCAGTTCCCGGCCCGCGGCCGGGCGCCAAAAATGCGAGGTTCTGCGATGTCCGAGCCGTGGGATTACAAGAAGGCCGGGTTGGATCTCGACAAGTACGAGCAGACGATCACCGGCATCCAGGCGCACCTCGCGCGCACCCAGCGCCCGGGCGTGATCCCGCCGCCGTTCCCGCCGCGCAAGGGCGGAAAAGGCGTGGGCGGGTTCGCCAGCCTGTTCGACCTCTCCGCGGCCGGCCGGTACACGAACCCGGTGCTGGTCACCTGCACCGATGGCGTCGGCTCCAAACTGAAGGTCGCGCAACTCGTTGGGAAGTTCGACACGGTGGGCATCGACCTCGTTGCGATGTCCGTGAACGATCTCATTTGCACCGGCGGCGAGCCGCTCAGCTTCCTCGACTACCTCGCGATGCCGAAGGACGATCCGGCCCTCACCGCGGAACTGGTGAAGGGCATCGCCAACGGGTGCCTGGAGTCGGGCTGCGCGCTGGTCGGTGGTGAAACCGCGATCCTCCCGGACTTCTACGCCCCCGGCGATTTCGACCTCGCGGGCTTCGCCGCGGGGGTGGTCGAGCGCGACCTCCTCATCGACGGCACCAAGATCGAAACCGGGGACACGGTGATCGGCGTCGGCTCCAGCGGCATCCACTCCAACGGCTACAGCCTCGTTCGCAAGGTGGTGTCCGAGGCCGCGAAGTTGACGGTGTCCGATTTCGTGCCCGAACTGGGTCAAACGGTGGGCGAGGCTCTGCTCACCCCCACGCGCCTTTACGTGAAGCCCGTCCGGCGGCTCCTGGAAGCCCACGGGCGCGCGATCCACGGGCTGGCCAACATCACCGGGGGCGGGCTCCCAGACAACGTGGGCCGCATCCTGCCGCCCGATAAGCGGGTCCACATTGCGCCGCGCGCGTGGACCGTTCCGCCGGTGTTCGGGTGGCTCCAGCGGTGCGGAAACGTCGCCGACGCGGAGATGTTCCGCGTCTTCAATATGGGGATCGGGTTCGTGGTGATTTGTGCACCGAGTGCGGCGGACAGCGTTGTGAAGCAACTCACGGGCGAAGGCATCCCCGCGTGGCGGATCGGCGAAGTTCGGAACGGCGCGGTTGGGGTGGAGCTGAACTGAAGCGAACCACTCGCGCGGGCAGAGCGTCACTTCCGCACCCCTGCGGAGGTGAACCCCATGACCGACGACGAGTTCCTGACGGCGTTCGAGGCATGCGCGCTCCGGCGCGAAGACTGGACCCACGAGGCGCACGTCCACATGGCGTGGCTTTACGCCACCCGGAACGCGACACGCGCGGAGTGCTTCGATCGGGTACGGGCCGGCATCATGGCTCTGAACGCCGTGTTCGTCCGGCGCCAGTCGGCGCTGGGCGTGGGGCAATCGAAACCGAAAGACCCGCGCGGGCTGGACGGCTACCACGAAACGGTAACGGGCGCGTTTGTCGCCGTAATTGCCGCCCGCGTTCGGCCCGGCGAAGACTTCCCCACCTTCCGGGACCGCAACCCGGACCTCTTCGATCGCACGCTCACCGCACTCCTCCGGCACTATTCTCCTGAGCAACTATTCTCCGAAGAGGCCAAGAAGGAGTTCGTTCCGCCCGACCTGGAACCGTTGCCCCAATAATTCCGCCGGCGCTCACGCTTCCGACGCGGCCCCCGCGCAACTCCCGCCACCGAAGCCACGGGCCGCGAGGCACCCTTCGAGTTTGGCCAAGAGCTTGAACAACTGTTCCTGCTCGTCGGCGGTCAACTCGCGGAACAGTTCCGCAACCTTATCGAGTTGCCCCCCCGCGCCCATCTCCAGCCCGTGCTTCGCGCCCGCCGGGGTGAGTTCGATCACCGTGGCCCGGCGGTCGGTCGCGTGCGGCACCCGCCGCACCAGCCCCTCGCCTTCGAGCCCGTCAACGAGGGCCGTCACGTTGCGCGCGGTTACGCCCAGTTCGTCGCTCAACTCGCTCATGATCTTCGGGCCGGACTTGTGCAGCGCCCCGAGCAGTTTCATGCGCGGAAAGCTGACCCCGCTCGCGGCGAAACACGTTTGGAGCCACTTGTAATAGGCCGGACCGAACGACGCGAACGCGCGCGCCAGTTTGAGCGCGTCGTCCGGCGGTGGGGGGAGTTCTGTTGACATTGCTGAACGTGTTCATTATCCATGATTACACATTTCGGCAGATCCAGCGACCGCGCCGTATGCGATGGGGTCATTGTCCGCAATCGCCCGCACAAACACAACGCGAAGGAAGAACCATGACCGACCCGACTCCTGACGACTTCGGCGAAGAGGCGGTTGCGCCGGCGCGGTCCGGGTGGCGCCGGGCGGTGATCGCGTTCACCGTTCTTGGGGCCGCGGGCTTCGTGTTCGGCCGGGTCGCGTACCGGCTCGAATCGGTCACGGTCCCGATGCCCGTGATCATGCTGTGCTCGCTCGCTCCGACACTCGCCCTGATGGGATTCGGGCTATGGTGGGTGCTCCTCGGCGATTTCCGCCGCGGCGCCCGGGTGCTGTCGGTGCTCGGCGTGGCGGCGGCGGCGGTTGGGGTCCTCGTTCTCGCGCAGGGGTCGTTTGACCCGCCACAGGGGTTGAAGATGTTCGCCCTCCTGTGGGGCGTCCCGCTCGCGGTCGCCGTCACCGGGTTGACGCTCGCCGCGGTCCCGGCGCTCCGCGGGTGGCCGGTGGTTCTCGTCGGGGCCGCCGCGGTGAGCCCGTGGCTCCTGTTGAGAACCGAAGGCGTGACCGGGGCGTTCGACCTCGACGTGGCGTTCCGGTGGAGCCCGTCACGAACGGCGGTTGCGGAGCAGCAGCTCGCGGAGCGCGCGACCGTGAACCCGGCGACCACTTCGGCCGAGGTGGTCGCGACCGGGGCCGACTGGCCCGGGTTCCGGGGCGCGCAGCGCACCGGCGTCGCGCCCGTGGCAGCGTACCAGGGGTGGGACGGCTCGGCCCCGAAGGAGCGGTGGCGCAAAGACCCGGTCGGGCCGGCGTGGTCGTCGGTGTGTGTCGCGGGCGGGTTCCTGTTCACACAAGAACAGCGCGGCGAATCGGAGTCCGTGGTGTGTTACCGCGCCGACGACGGCAAGGAGGTCTGGGCGCGCGGCGATTCGGGCAAGCACACCGACTGGGCGAGCGGCTCCGGGCCTCGTGCAACGCCCACGTTCGCCGATGGGAAGGTGTTCGCGATGACCGCCAGCGGCGCCGTTCTGGCGCTCAAAGCCGGGTCCGGCGAAGTCCTCTGGCGCGTGGACCTCAAGGAGCGGTTCGGGGCGATCAAACCGCAGTTCGGGTGGTCCGCGTCGCCGCTCGTGGTTGGCGAGTTGGTGATTGTGAACCCGTCCTCGGTGGCCGCGCCGCGGCTCGTGGCGCTTTCCGCCGGGACCGGCGAAACGAAATGGCAAACCGGGGCGAAAGGCACCGACGGCTATTCGTCGCCCCAGCCGGCGACCTTTGCGGACGTGGCTGCGGTGCTGATTTACAACGGTGACGGGCTGTTCGGGCACGATCCCGCGACCGGCGCGGAGCTGTGGCGCTACGAGTGGAAGACCCAGGCGAACGAACCGGCCACGGTTCAGCCGATGGTGCTCGCGGGCGATCTGGTGGTCGTCGGCGCCGGGATCAAGGGGCTGGGCACGCGGTGCCTGAAGGTCCAGCGCGCCGGCGGCGAGTGGTCGGTGTCCGAGAAGTGGAGCACGACCAAGTTCACCCCCGTGTTCAACGACATGGTGAAGTTCGGCGACAGCCTCTTCGGGTTGGACACGGGGCGCGTGGTGTGCCTCGATCTCAAGACGGGAGCGGTCCGCTGGCGCGAAGGGAACTACGGCTCGGGGCAACTGCTGCTGATCGGTGACAAGCTCATCGTTGCCTCGGAAAAGGGCCAACTGGCGTGTGTGGCGGCCCGACCCGACGAGTTCGAGGAGCTGTGGGCCGTGCCCGCGGTGAAGGGCAAGACCTGGAACCACCCCACGGTTGCGAACGGGCGCCTCTACTTCCGCAACACAACGGAGATGGTCTCTTACGAGTTGCAGGGGTATACGGGAGAAAGGTGAATTGTGGAGCGAAGCAAAAACTCGCTCACACGACGAGACGAAGGGCTTACTCCGAAGGAGCCGCGGCGATGACGGACGACACGTTCCTGACCCAATTCGAGCGGGGCACGCTCGACCGCTCCGACTGGACCCACGAAGCGCACGTCCGCATGGCGTGGCTGTACGTCGCCCGGAGCGAGACGTACCGCAGCGCCCGCGCCAAGGTGCGCTCGGGGATCAAAAAGCTGAACGCGGCGTTCGTCGCCCGCCAGAACGCCCCGTGCAGCGCGACGGCCCCGGCCGAGCCGGCCGCCGAACCGGTCGCGGAGGTCAAGACGGCCGGGTTCCACGAGACCATCACCACCGCGTTCGTGCGGCTGGTCGCGTCCCGCTCGCGGCCGGACGAAAAGTTCTCCGCGTTCCGCAAGCGCAACCCCGACCTCTTCGACCGTAAGCTCACGGCGCTGTTCGCGCACTACTCACCCGACCTGCTCTTTTCCGAAGAAGCAAAGAACAAGTTCGCCGAACCGGACCGGGAGCCGCTCCCGAAGCCGTGGCTCGCGGTCGCGGTGTGATGTCGCGAAATGTCCTTCGGACCTCGTTGCGAACGCGGTCCACATCGCAACGAGTTCCGTTGCTCAACCTCGGGGTTGCTCCTGGCCCCGAGATCGCCACGTCTGCTACCCCAAGTACCAACTCGCACCCACCGCCCATCTGAACACCCGTCACATTTCGCTTTTGCCCCGAACGTCAATCGAACCGCCTGCTCCCAACGGCGATGCCGAGCCAAGTGCGCGGGCACGGAGCAAACAGGGCCCTGCCCTGGCGTCCCTGGCTCGGCACCGCCGCCGGGCATGGCGGCGCCGATTCTCAACACGCAAAACATTATTCCAAATCAACTTAGCACCGATTCTGGCGCCGTCCTCGTTCGATTGGGTGGGCCACAACCGCGTGAACGGTGCCCACGGGCGGCATTGCAATCGAAGCGCTACCTGAGCGAATCAGATGTGATGGGTCGTGCCGGTTCTTCAGACTCGGCCGGAAATCCTGTGCTACGGTTCTCCTAGTTCGTCCGCACCCGCTACCCCTCAGCACGACGGGGCACGCCCGATGTCTGTTCGCTTTGAAGCCCAGGTCGAGCCGATCCCCGGCTACAAGCTGCTCGACCGCCTCGGTTCCGGCGGGTTCGGCGAGGTGTGGCGCTGCGAAGCCCCTGGCGGCATCTACAAGGCCGTCAAGATCATCCACGGCGATCTCCGGTCCAAAGACAACGACCTGGTCCGCTACGCCGAACAAGAACTCAAGTCGCTCAAGCGGGTCCAGCAGGTGCGGCACCCGTATCTGCTCGCGCTCGACCGGTACGACATCATCGACGGCCGGCTCATGATCGTCATGGAGCTGGCCGACTGCAACCTGTGGGACCGGTTCCGCGAGTGCCGCGACCGCGGGCTGCCCGGCATCCCGCGCGACGAGCTGATGCAGTACATGATCGAGATCGCGGAGGTGCTGGACCTGTTCAACGACCAGTTCCAGCTCCAGCACCTCGACATCAAGCCGCAGAACCTGTTCCTGCTCTACAACCACGTCAAGGTGGCCGACTTCGGGCAGGTGAAAGACCTTCAGGGGCTCATGGCCCAGGTCACCGGCGGCATCACCCCGGTGTACGCGGCACCCGAAACGTTCGACGGCATCATCACGCGCTACTGCGACCAGTACAGCCTCGCGTGCGTGTACCAGGAGCTGTTGACCGGGATCCGCCCGTTCGACGGGAGCAGCATGAGCCAGCTGCTCATGCAGCACCTGAACCTGCCGCCCAACCTCGCGCCCAGTCCGCCCGCGGACCGGCCCGCGCTGGGGCGCGCGCTGTCCAAGAAGCCCGACGACCGCTGGCCCAACGTCGGGGCGCTGGTGCGGGCGCTCGCCGGGAACCCGGCGCCCGGGTCCAAGATGTTCACGGCGTCCATCCCGCCCGATGCGGACACCCCGACGCTGATCGGGCTGCCCGCCGAGGGCGGGTCGCTCAGCACCGCGGCGACCGCGAGCGTTTCGGTTGCGGACGACACCCCGCCGCGCTCGGGCGAGTCTTACGGCCCGGTGTTCACCCCGGCCCCGCCGGAGCTCGGGGGCGACGGCCCGCTCCAGCCGGCGCTCGTGATCGGGTTGGGCAACGCGGGGCTCCGCACCCTCCAGCGGCTCCGGTTCGACCTCCTGGAGCGCTA
>DASWYH010001237.1:0-15129 GCA_036405095.1 Gemmata sp.
GGGAGAACCAACGTTCCCGACGCAGCGACCTTTGAACCCGCGCTCCGGGCGAACCCCGATGACCTCATCACATGGTGTGCCTACGCGGACGGGCTCGCCGGGCAGGGCGACCCGCGCGGAGAGTTCATGCAGGTTCAACTCGCCCTTGAAGACGAAACGCGCTCCCAAAAAGACCGTTACATACTCAAAAAGCGCGAGCGGCAGTTGCTCGCGGTCCACCAGCGCGAGTGGCTCGGCGCGTTAGCTCCATTCGCCTTCGACCGGGATCGCGACTACCGGAACGTAAAAATCCGGTTCAGCCGCGGGTGGCTCGCGGAGGTCGCCGGCACTTCTCGGTCGGACTGGTCCGCACCCTCGGGCACACGCCAGAAGCGAAGTTCGTAACCCGTCTGCTCGTCCAGGGCACGGCACACGAGTACCCGCTCGGCGCCGATGGGGAGCCCGACGAGCTGTCTTACCCGCCCGGTCCGGACGTGCCGGCCTGGGTGGACGATTACCAGGCCCCGGCCCTTCATGCCCTCCGCGAGTGCCCGCTGCTCGCCGGGGTCCGCGTGTTCGTTTACGGCGACGGCGGAGCCGATCTTACGAACGAACCCGGTTCTGGAGGTGGGCACAACGACGGCAGCGCCGTTCACGAGGTCGTCGCGCGGATGCCGCAGTTGGAAGAACGTACCTCTACACCCACGAGCCGAACGCGGGCGCGCTCTTCGCTCTGCCGATGCCACAGTCGCGCGTTCTGCGCGTCGATCACGCAACCTCGTACCCGTTCGACGTGCTGGCCGCGAACCCCTCACTCGGTCGGCTCACGCACCTGTTGTGCCACCCGCACGCCCAGCGGCCCGGCGCCCCGTCCGCATACATCACACTCGAACACCTCCGAGCGCTGTGCCACAGCCCGCACCTCACCAACCTCCGACACCTGCGGCTGCTCCTCACGGAATTCGGCGACGAGGGCGCAGAAGAGTTCGTCACGAGCGGTATCCTGAAGCGCCTCAATGTACTCGAACGCACCCACGGGTGCATCCGCGATGCGGGTGCCCCGCACCTCGCCGCGTGTCCGGACCTCAATAACCTGTCGCTCTTGGACCTCACCATGAACGCGCTCACGCCGGATGGCATCGCCGCCCTGGAAGCAACGGGAGTTACGCTCAAAACCGGCGAACAGCACGACGAACACCCGGACCGGATCGGCGACCGCGGGTGGCTCGGATACCTTTCGTACGGCGACCTCGAATAACCTGTCAGGAGAGCGCCCCGATGCGAACGTTCCTGCTCAACGACGGCAACGGTTACCGGTTCTGGAACGTTGCGGTGAAAGGGAAGGCCCACACCGTCACGTTCGGGAAGTCCGGGACCGCCGGGCAGTCGAAGACGAAGCCCTTCGCAACGCCCGCGGCGGCCCGGGCCGCGGCCGACAAGCTGATCGCCGACCGGCTCGCGCGGGGGTACATCGAGACCACCCCCAAAGTGCTCTCACCCGAAGAGACCGCCTTCGAGGACGCCCTGCGCGCCAACCCGCACGACTTCGCAACGTGGTGCGCGTACGCGGACTGGCTCGAAGAGAAGGGCGACCCGCGCGGCACCTTCATGCAGGTGCAACTCGCCCTGGAGGACACCGCGCGCCCCACGAAAGAGCGCAACGCCCTGAAGAAACAGGAGCGCGAGTTGCTCCTGGCCCACGCGCCCGAGTGGCTCGGGCCGTTCGCCGAGTTCGCACTCAATCCCGATCTGGACACGGTCCACTGCACGTACACCCGCGGCTGGCTGAACCGGATCGAGTTCGACAACCTCACGGTCGCGCAGGCGCGGGCGCTCGGGGGCGCATCGGCCGCCCGGTTGCTCCGCGAACTGGAGATCGGGGCCGTCGAAATGGAAAACCCGATCGGCCGAAAGGTGACCCACGTCGACTGGTACTACCTCCCCGGGCCGGACGTGCCCAAGACGGTGGATTGGACCGGCGAACCGGGCTTACACGCGCTGCTCCGGTGCCCGCACCTCGCCGGGGTGCGTTCCTTTCAACTGGGCGGCACGGGCACGCCGAACCTCACCGGCCAGAACGAAGAACTGGAGAGCGCCAGCGTCTCCGGCGCGCTGGCGCACGAGTTCGCCAAAGCCATGCCGAACCTTGAGGAACTTTACATCGAGGCTCCAGACGTTGACGCCGACAAACTGTTCACGCTACGGCTGCCGGAGCTCCGTGTGCTGATGCTGTACCACAGCACCAACTACCCGCTCGCGAAGTTGGCTGCGAACCCGTCGCTCACGAACCTCACGGCGCTGCTGTGCCACCCGCACGCGATGGAGTATGACGACGCCACGACCGGCGCCTACATCCGGCTCGCCCAGCTCCGCGCCGTGTGCCGCAGCGAGCACCTCCCGGCGCTTACCAACCTGCGGTTGCGGCTTACGGACTTCGGCGACGCCGGCGCCGCAGAGATCGTGGCATCGGGCATCCTGAAGCGGCTCAAGATCCTCGACCTGCGGGGCGGGTGCATCACCGACGCCGGCGCCAAGACGCTCGCCGACAGCCCGGATCTCAAGAACCTGGCCATTCTGAACCTCCGCGCAAACGCCCTCACGAAAACCGGGAAGGCGCTCATCAAGGCCACCGGCGTGAAAGCCGACACGGGGCTCCAGCACCAGATGGAGAGCGACGAGTTCGGAGAAGGAGCGCTGCCCGAGTACCTGTTCGATGGCGACATGGAATAGCTCAAAGCGCACGCCTTGCGGAGCGCACGTTCTGCCCAATGACAGCCGACTCCAATGACGCAAGCTTATTGTTGCAATTGTGTATCCGGCTGCAGCGTGCCACGTCCCTACGTCATCGGGGCGCGTGAGTGTTCCGTCAGTTGGTGCCCCCGGGTACCTGAACGGGCTCCACCCTCCTGCGCCGGCCACGGTTTACACGCCGCCCGTGGTGGTGTGGTTACGGGTGCACCCGCGGCTCCCCCGGAACCCGGCGCGGGCGCCCGCGGTGGCCGAGTTCCGGACCCCGTTCCCGCAACTAGCGATACCCAAGGCCCCGGCGTGCCGTCGGGAGTCCCGCCCGCGTTGCGATGCCAGCGGTGTTGCTCGGCGAATCGAGTTGCTATCGTGAGGGGCGAGCGGGTGCTGGGGAAAGAATAGCACCTCGGGTTGTGACTTCGCGGGGCGGGCCAACAAGGCCCTACTTGGTCCAAGCGTCGGCCGGGATCGTGTGGGTAAAGGAGCCCGATTCTCCGACGTGCGAACCGAGCAAACGAAGGGACAGCGGCCGGGCGGCGTCCTCCGGAAGCGTGAACACCAACACATCGATAGCCCCCGGCTTGCCCGGTTCAAGCTTAACCGTTCGGTCCAGCTGACCGGCGACAGTTGCGCCCGGGAACCGCACCGGTGCCAGGTCCCCGCTCGAACCGGTCAGCGTGGCCGCGGCCTCAAACGACCCGATCCAGCGGCGCAACTCGCCCCCGGCCTTCCCGGCGTTCTGCGTTTCGACCCAGACCAGAAGCACCTTGTCCGCGGCCAGGAACTCGGAGCCTTTCGGATCGACCAGCACCGGACGGCGAACGGCCGCACCGACAACGCGCGTCTCGATGCCCCCGACGCGCACCCACGTCGTCGAGAACCCCTCGGGTGGGCGGTTCGTGACCCGCCGCGGCGCGGGCGCCGCGTTGTCCGCCGGCGGTTCCTCTGGCGGGCCTTTCGGTGTGGGCGCTTTGTTTGTTTCGGCCGTTTTGTCGGGCGCCGGACCGTCCCTTTTGTCGGCGGATGTTGCCGGCGACTTCTTGGCCTCATCCTTGTTCAAGGAGCCCAAAAAGCCGAGACCGGCGCACGACGCGAACAAGACGCACCCGCCCAGCAGCAGGGCGGCACAACCAATAACGGGGGCGCTCGAACGGCGCACCCGAGAAGTAGACCGGTCGTTGAAAACGGTGCCGCAGTTGGGGCACCTTCGGGACAGATCGTTTCCGCGTGGTTGCCACGTGTATCGACAGTGGGCGCACTCGTTGAGCGGGCGACGGGGCATTTCCGAATCCTCCTGGGCACGTGCGAACCGAGGCGCGTTTCGCGTCGCACGGGGCGGGTCAGGTTAATAGATGGGCGTTCATACGCACAAAGTCAACAAGGTGTTGTTCGCAATTTCGCTAGCCTTTCATCCTCTTGAGCAGTTCGGCCAGAACCGCAGCAATGTTCCAGGCGTCGTCGTGGCCCCGGTGGTGCGTCCCTTCGAGCTTCAGCCCCAACAGCGCCATCGCTTGCGGGAGGCCCACCTCTGTTTGCTGTCGCAACGAAATCGCGCACAGCGTCTTGATGTTCAGGTGCGACGGGCCGAACGGGTAGCGCACCCCCTCGTCCCGGCACTGCTTGTCGAACTGCCGCCGATCGTAGTCCCCGTAGCTGCCCCACAGCCGCTCTTGCGAGAGGTACTCGTCCTCCAGAATCTTGCACGCGTCCTTGAACCGGATGCCGGTGCCCACCTGCTCCTGCGTGAGCGTCGTGAGTTGCGTGCAGAACGGGCTCACCTTCGACCGCTCGGGCCGAACCAGGATGCTCCGCTTTTCGAGCCGGCGCCCGGTGCTCAGTTCGAGCGGGGTGAGGCCGATCTCGATGATGTCGTTGGTCTCCCCCTTCGGCGGGAACCCGCCGTCCCAGCACGTCGATTCGATATCGATGACGAGGACGTGGTCGAGTCGTCGGGCCATCGTGTACCTCGCTCCAGGTGCCTGCCGCTCTCGGCGCCCGTGTGGGTCGCGCGCGTCACATCGTCAGTGTAGCAATCGCACCACGGTATCCAGCGGATCATATGATCGACGCGCCCGTTCAGCGGCGCGGCGGTGGGATCGGCGCGGAGCACGCACACAAGAGGGTCGGGGACAGGAAGGGGCGCCAAAACCAACGGGCCTTGGGGCACCCGCGCGGCCCGGCGAACACCGCTGGGGCCCTCACGCGGGCATGAGCGGGCGCAAGAGGAAACGCACAAACCGACGGGCGCGCTCGCGGGCCGTGGCTCGTGCGTCGGTCGCTTGACGGCCCCGCCCCGGGCGGGTTACTTCTTCTCTTTCGCGTGCCACTCGCGCCAGGCAGTCGCGGCGGCAGTTTTCTGGTCCATCGTGGGCACCGCGGGCGGACCGAAGTTCTTTCCGGTGAGGCTCTTCAGCCCCGCTTTCGCCGCGCGCGTGACGGCGTCGTCCGCATCCGTCAGCGCGGCGATCAGGTCCGGAATGTGGCTCTTGTCGTCTTTCATGGCGCACGCGAGCGCGGCGGCCCGGCGCAGTTCGGGCTCGTCGGCCCGGAGCATCGCGCGGAGCGTCGCCGGGGTCATGCGGCACAGGCGCTCGGCCAGCGCCTCGCGGGCCGCGGCCTTCCGGTCGCCGGTCGAGTGGGTGGCGGTCAGCACAAGAGCGCGCGTGTTGGTGCCGCCCTTGGCGTCGCGCGCCGCGAGGAGCATCTTGGCCCAGTCGCTCCCCGACGACTTCAGGAGCTGGGAGGCGAGCGCGATGCCCGCGTCGCTGGTCGGGTTCGGCAGATCGACCGCCGGGAGTGGGACGGCGACCGGGGTGGTCGGCCGGTTCGGGAGCAGGTCGCCCGCGGCCGGGCCGGTGCCGGCCCGCATCTCGGTGCTGGTCGGGTCCTTCTGCACCTTGCTCGACAGGTCGCGCGCCAGGTTCGAGCGGCACAGGAACAGCACCGCGAACGGGGTGTTGATTTCGACCCCGTAGCCGCCCCCGACGGTCCAGGTGCCGTCCTGGTTCTGCGAGCGCACCAGCGCGGTGCTGCCCACCTCGTACCAGTCGAACCCGCCGATCTTGTCCACCCCGAACACCACCCCGACGCGCTCCAGGGACCAGAGGAAATACAGGTCCCCCGTCCCGTGCGCGCCCGCCTGATTGAACAGCAGCCCGCGCCCGGTGCGGATCTGGTCCGCGATGGTCAGCCCCAACCCGGCGAACGCGCGCTGGACCACCACGTCGCGCTCATCGGCCGGTCGGGCCGGCGCTTTTTTGGCCGGCTCCTTCGGCGCGGGCGGGTTGTAGAACGGGTCCGCGGGCTTGTCGGGCCTGGCCGGCGCGGCCGGTTTCGGCGCGGGCGGGGCCGCCTTCCGCCGCTCCTCGCGCCGGGCCAGTCCCGTGGCCATCCCGAGCAACCCGGCGCAGTACATCGCGGGGCTGCCGGCGCCCATGCCCCCGCCGCTGTAGGCCCAGTTCCCGGTGAGCGCGTCTTGCGACCCTATGAACCGCTTTTCGACAAGTTCCAGGGTCCCGTCCACGGGCGCCCCGTGCTTGCGCGCCATCCACACCGCGATCAGCGCGAACTGCGTGTTCGAGTTGTCGTCCCCGACGCCGACGGCGTTGGCCGGCCCCTTGGCCGCGGTCAGCGTCTGTCCGTACTTCTCCGCGGCCGAGTGCAGCTTGGGCGGCTTCCCGGTGCCCCCAGCGACCAGTTGCGCCGGCTTCAGATTGGCCCGCAACCAGGTCGCGTCGGCCTCGGGGACATCGTTGCAACAGGTGTAACTCCAGCCGCCGCTGGACGATTGACCGACGATCAGCCGGACCGCGAGCATCTGGATCAGCGGCATGTCGCCGGGGTCGCCGAACCGGTCGAGGTACATGAGGCACAGCGCGATCAGGTACGTGCGGCTCTGCGTGTACGCCGCGTTTCGCACGAAATCGGTGATGGCCTTGACCGCCGGGTCGTTGGCCGGGGTGCCGGCTTCGAGCAGGGCCAGCCCGCCGAGACACGCCCCACCAACCACGGTGTCGCCGGTGCCCGCGGGCACGCCCTTGGCGTACCGCGCCTTCAGCGCACCGGTGCCGGCCTGGATCGCGCGATCGATTTCCTTGGGCGTGGCGCCCGGCGCCGACGGGGCCGACACCACCAGCAGCGCCCCGAGCAGGAGGGCGAGACGAACGGTTCTTGCGATCACGGGTTCAGCCCCCGGCGGTGAACTCACAACTTATCCGGATTCTAACATCCCCGCGAGCCCGAGGCGACCGCGAACCGAGTTTGTCGCCGCGCGGTTCGGCCCGTCCGTAAATTATTCGCCGGACGCGCACCGCAACCGGGGGCACCGATGGCCAAGTTCTTCAAGTACAAGTCCGTTGCGGAACTCGCAACCGAGAACGCGCGGTTGGGCACCGACCTGCGGTTCTCCGACGACCTCGCGCCGCTTTTTAGCCCCTTCACGATCGGCTCGCGAACGATCGGCAACCGGTGGTGCGTTCACCCGATGGAGGGGTGCGACGGCGGGCCCGACGGGGCGCCCGGCCCGCTGACCTTCCGCCGCTACGTGCGGTTCGGTGCGGGCGGCGCGAAGCTGATCTGGGGCGAGGCCTGTGCGGTGACGCAAGAGGGGCGCGCGACGCCCCGCCAAATTGCGCTCAACGAACACACGAGGCCGCACTTCGCGCGGATCGTCGCGGACTGCCGAACGGCCCACCGCGCCGCCAACGGCACCGATGCGGACCTCCTGTTCGGGCTCCAGCTCACGCACTCCGGGCGGTACAGCCACCCGAAACCGATCATCGCGACGCACGACCCGATTCTCGACCCGCGGACCGTCGCGAACAAGGGCACCGGCGCCAAAGTCACGGCCGATTACCCGCTCATCACCGACGACGAACTGAAGCGCCTGGTTGACGACTACGTCACCGCCGCGAAGCTCGCGGTGGAGGTCGGGTTCGACTTTCTCGACGTGAAACAGTGTCACCGGTACCTGTTGAACGAGTTGCTCGGCGCGCGCAACCGCCCCGGCCCCTACGGGGGCAGCTACGAGAACCGCACGCGGTTCGCCCGCGAGGTCATCCAGGCCGTTCGGGCGGCGGTGCCCGCGCACATCGTCCTCGCCACGCGGATGAACATTTACGACGGCATCCCCTTTCATAAAGCCGCGGACGCCGCTGGCGCCCCGGACCCGCACGCCCTCCCGCTGGTGAACGGCTGGGGCATGTCGGACACCGACCCGTTCGCGGTGGACCTCACCGAACCGCTCCGGTGGATCGGCGAAATGCGTGCCCTCGGCGTGGCGCTCGTGAACGCGACGATGGGCAACCCTTACGCGCAGCCGCACTACGGGCGCCCGTTCGAGTACCCGCCGCCCGACGGGTACGAATCGCCCGAGCACCCGCTCGTCGGCGTGGACCGGCACTTCCGGGCGACCGAAACGATCCAGAAGGCGTACCCGGACCTGGCCCTTGTGGGAACGGGTTACAGCTACCTGCAAGAGTTCCTGCCCCAGGCGGCGGCGGCAAACGTGCGCGACGGGCGCGTCAACATCGTGGGCGTGGGGCGCGGGACGCTCGCGCAGCCCGACTGGGTGCGCCAGCTCCTCGACACCGGCAAGCTGGACCGCAAGCGGGTGTGCCGCACGTTCAGCTACTGCACCGCGCTCATGCGCGCGAAGCAGCACCCGCTGGGCCAGTACGAAACCGGGTGCCCGCCGTTCGACAAAGAAACCTACGGCGACGTGTGGAAAGAGGTGCAGCAGTTGAACGTGAACAAGCCGACGTAACCGCGCCCCGCCGTTTGCAGATTCGGCGCCCGGCGAGCTTCGGTCAGAAGGCGCACGAACCGAGCGCGCCGGGCGATACAACAGAGGGAACACCCTCCCCTGCGCGGCCCTGATACCCTCCGGAGAAACGCGTCCGTGCGCACCAACCCCGTCAAGAAGCTCCTGAAGTCCGGCAAGCCCAGCGTGGGCACGTGGCTCTCCCTCGGCAACATCACGGCGGCCCGGTTCCTCGCGCGGGCCGGGTTCGACTGGCTCACGGTCGATGTCGAGCACTCGCTCGTGAACGTCGAGACCACCACGCACATGATCGCGTCGATCGCGGACGCGGGGTGCGTGCCGCTGGTCCGCGTGCCCGCGAACCGGCACGACCACATCAAGCGCGTCCTCGACAACGGCGGGTTCGGCGTCGTGGTCCCGATGGTGTGTACCCGCCAGGAGGCCCAGGACGCGGTCAGCGCGTGCCTGTACCCGCCCTTCGGGACGCGGAGCGTCGGCGGGAGCGTCCACGCGCTGAACTTCGGCGCCACCCCCGCGGACTACTACGCCAAAGCGAACAACGAGATCCTGATCGTGCTCCAGTGCGAGCACATCCAGGCGGTGCGGAACTTCGACGACGTGTACTCCGTGCCCGGGGTCGATGCGGTGTTCGTCGGCCCCAACGACCTCGCCGCGAGCATGCGCGCCCCCGACGGCGCGGCGCCCGCACCGGAGGCGTTCAAGCAGGCCCTGGCCGACATCCTGGCGGGCGCGAAGCGGATCGGCGTGCCCGCGGGCATCCACACGTTCAGCATCGAAGAGGCGAAGGCGCGCATCGCCGAGGGGTGGCAGTTCGTCGCGGTGAACAGCGAGCTGAAGTTCATGGCCGACGGCGCGAAGCAGGTCGTGGACGGGCTCGGGCTCGGCCAGGGGGGCGACCTCGCGAAGTACTGACCCGCCCCCCGATCCCGCCGCGGGCCGTCACTCCGCGAGCGAGAAGCACGCGAGCTCCTTGTCGTTGCGGACGTACACGCTCTTGTTCGCGAACGCCGGGTGCGTCCACAGCACCTTGCGCCCGAACGCCGCGCCGGTCGGGTCGAGCAGGTGCGTGCGGCTCAGCTCGTCGTAGCCCTTGGGCGTGAGGCGCGCGATGACGAGGTCCCCGGTTTCGGAGAACAGGAAGTAGCGGTCCCCGTTCTTCACCACGAACGCGGTGCCCGAGCTGCCGCCCTTGAAGTCCTCGGCCTCTTCCTTGCCGAGCACCGGTTTGTGCGTGAACCACAACTTCTTGCCGGTGCCCAGTTCGACCGCGCGGAACATCCCGGGTTGGTCCGCCCCGTAAACGGTGCCGGCGTCGATGAACGGCGTCATGTTTACGGGGTACAGACCGCGGGGCTTCGCTTTCGCGCCGCCCTTGTCCGCCGCTTCGTTCCACACCACCGACGCGCCCGGTTTGTCCGCATCGAGCTTCAGCACCGCACACGCGCCGATACCGCCCGCGAACAGGTGCTCGCCGCTCTGCCGCGGGGCCATGATCGACATCCCGTACATCGGTTCCAGTTCGGCCGTCCAGTACACCTTGCCGGTGAGCGGGTCGAGGCCGTTGATCGCTGATGCGTGCCAGATGACCACCTGATCGACCCCGCCCGCGCGGATCAGCGTCGGCGGGCTGTAGCCCGGCGCCCGGGCGCCGAGGGCCTTCCACACCTCCTTGCCCGTGTCCTTGTCGAACGCAACGGCCGTGGCCTTGTCGCCCCCGACGAGGCACACGAGCACGTTCTTGTAGACCAGCGGGTGCCCGCAGAAGCCCCACGTCGGCACCTTCGCGGAGTAGTCCTTCACGAAGTCCTTCGACCAGATCACTTTGCCCGTGTCGGCGTCCAGACAGCACAGGTCGCCCATCGCGCCGAGCGTGTACACCTTCCCGCCGCTGACGGTGGGCGTGCAGCGCGGGCCGGCCGGGTAGCTGATCTTGTACGCCCGGGGGTACTCGTGCTTCCAAACCTCTTTGCCGTCCGCGGCGCTCAGGCACAGCACGCGCTCGGTGCTCTTCACCTCCTGTTGCGTGTCGAACGGGTCTTCGGGGTTCATCGCGCCTTTGGCGAGGGTGCGATCGAACACGTACACCTTGCCGTTGGCCACCGCCGGGCCGCTGTACCCGGCGCCGATCGGCACCTTCCACGCGGGCTTCAGCTCGGCCCCCGGGAACTTCTTCACGATCCCGGTTTCGGCCCACACACCATCACGTTTCGGCCCCATCCACTGCGGCCAGTCCTCGGCGCGGGCGAGCGGGGCGGCCAGCACGACCAAACCAGCGGTCACGGCGAAGCGAATCATGTGGCTCTCCGAGAAGTGGGCGGCGCCTTGGGGAATCATAGCAAAACCGCCCGCGCGACTCGCAACCGCCCTCTGGCGAGCGGCCCCGAAACGGGTTAATGTGGGCCGCATGAAACACCTCCTCTCTGCGCTCGCGGTGCTGGCACTCGTCGCAACTTCCAGCCGGGCGGCGGACGCGCCGAACGTCGTGCTGATCTTCACCGACGACCAGGGGTACGCCGACGTCGGGTGCTTCGGCGCGAAGGGCTTCGCCACCCCGAACCTCGACAAGCTGGCGAAGCAGGGCGTGAGGCTCACCGATTTTCACGTCTCGCAGCCGGTGTGCTCGGCGTCGCGCGCGTCGCTGCTGACCGGCTGTTACGCCAACCGGATCGGGATCCACGGCGCGCTCGGGCCGAACGCGCGGCACGGCATCGGCGCCGACGAAACCACACTCGCGGAGGTGTGTAAGTCGCGCGGGTACGCCACGGGAATGGTCGGGAAGTGGCACCTGGGTCACCACCCGCGGTTCCTCCCCACCAGGCACGGCTTCGACACCTACTTCGGGCTGCCGTACTCGAACGACATGTGGCCCGAGCACCCCGAAGCGAAGAAGGGCACCTACCCGCCGCTCCCGCTGTTGGAAAGCGAGCAGGTCGCGAACGCGAGCGTCCGCGCCGCCGACCAGGCGCAGCTCACCCGGCAGTACACCGAGCGCGCGGTGCGCTTCATCTCGGACAACAGAGCCAAGCCGTTCTTCCTGTACGTGGCGCACTCGATGCCGCACGTCCCGCTCTTCGTTTCGGACGGGTTCAAGGGCAAAGCGAAACAGGGGCTCTACGGTGACGTGATCCAGGAAATCGACTGGTCCGTCGGCGCGATCATGCGCGCCCTCGACGAGCACAAACTCGCGCAGAACACGCTGGTGATCTTCACGAGCGACAACGGCCCGTGGCTGAGCTACGGGAACCACGCCGGCCGCGCGGACCCGCTCCGCGAGGGCAAAGGAACGTCGTGGGAGGGCGGGGTGCGGGTGCCCTTCATCGCGCGGTGGCCGGGGCACATCAAAGCGGACAGCGTGTGCCGCGTCCCGGCGATGACCATCGACATCCTGCCGACGATCGCAAAGCGGATCGGCGCCGACCTTCCGAAGCGCCCGATCGACGGCAAGGACATCTTCGCGCTGCTGCAATGCGCACCGGGCGCGGACATGGTTCACGACGCCTATTTCCACTACTACGGCACGAACGAGTTGCAAGCGGTGCGCACGCGGGCCTGGAAGCTGATGCTCCCGCACACGTACCGCACGATGGCGGACCAACCGCAGGGCGCCGACGGCAAGCCCGGGCGCTATAAGCAGGTGAAGATCGAGAAGCCGGAGCTGTACGACATGAGGACCGATCCGGGCGAGACGAAGAACGTTGCGGGAACGAACCCCCAAGTCGTGAAGCTGCTTCTGGAACTGGCCGAGAAGGCCCGCGACGACATGGGCGATGCGCTCACGAAGCGGGTCGGGAAGAACGTGCGCGAGCCGGGCCGGCTGCCGCCGGCGAAACCTACCCCCCCGGCCCCCCTCCCTGAAGGGAAGGGGGAGAAAGACAAGGGGCGCTCAGAAACGCCAATGGTGTTCGAACGCTCTTCCTCCCCCTTCCCTTCAGGGAGGGGGGCCGGGGGGGCAGGTCTTGGCGCAGAGGCACCGGGCACGCGCGGCGCTTCTGCCGAACGCCCCCTTCTGGCAAACAAGGAACCCGGGGACGCGCCTACTTTCAATGCCGAACTCGTGTTCCCGTTGCACAAGCAGCACAACCACGCGCCGGGGATCGTCGCGTGCCCCAACGGCGACCTGCTCGTGTCGTGGTATCGCGGAAGTGGCGAGCGCTCGGCCGACGATGTGGCCGTTTACGGTGCCCGCAAGAAGGCCGGCGCGGGCAAATGGAGCGAGCCGTTCCTGATGGCCGACACGCCCGGCTTCCCGGACTGTAACACGACGATGTGGATCGACGGCGACGGCAAACTGTGGCTCTTCTGGCCCGTGATCCTCGCGAACTCGTGGGACTCGTGCCTCACGCAGTACAGGGTTTCGGCCGATTACCAGAAAGACGGCGCGCCGAAATGGGAGTGGCAGGCCAACATCTTCCTCAAGCCGAAAGATTTTGAAGCGGTGATGCTCCGCGAGTTCGGCGCGTGGAAGAAGCAAGTGGCCGACGCCTCGAAGATGCCGTTCGACCCGGACGAAGCCGCGCTGAAAAAACGGGTCGCCGACAAGCTGCTGTCGCGTCTCGGCTGGCAACCGCGGTGCAAGCCCACCGTGCTGAGCACCGGGCGCGTGCTGCTCCCGCTGTACTCGGACACGTTCGACGCGGGCCTCATGGCCCTTTCGGACGACCACGGTAAGACGTGGACCGCGTCCCAACCGCTCGCCGGGTTCGGCAGCATCCAGCCCGCGGTGCTGGAGCGGAAGGACGGTACGCTGGTCGCGTACATGCGCGAGAACGGCGTGTTCAAGAAGGTGCGCGCGTGCGAGTCGAAGGACCGGGGCGAATCCTGGGGCACGGTGTACAGCACCGACCTCCCGAACCCCGGGAGCGGGCTCGACGCGGTGCGGCTCGCGAGCGGGAACTGGCTCCTCGTCGTGAACGACACCACGAAGGGCCGCAGCAGCCTCGCGGGGCTGCTCTCGGACGACGAGGGCAAGAGCTGGAAGTGGACCCGGCACCTCGAAAAGCACGAAACCGGACAGTACCACTACCCGGCGGTGATCCAGTCAAAGGACGGTGCCGTTCACGTCGTGTACAGCTACTTCGTGGCCGACGGTAAGAGCATGAAACACGCGCGCTTCAACGAAGCGTGGGTCAAGGAAGGCGACCCGAAGTGACGGCCCGGCGCCGCGCGGGTGCGTGCCCAACGAAAAGTGACCGCGCAGTTGTCGCTTTTGCAAGGAACCGCGACCGCCGGAGCGGTCGCATCAGACCGTTTGTATTCGATCCGGCGAGCGGCGCACCGGAACCTCGTGGGTCAGAGAAAAACGCGGTTCCCGAACCGCCGGCGCAACTTGGTGGCGTCGCCGATCGCGTTGCCGTACAGGTTCAGGTACATCAGTTGGTTCAGCGGTTCGCTGCGCGCGAGCGCGTCGGCGCCCGAATCCCCGATCTGCGTTTCCGCCAAGTCGAGGACCAAAAGGCCGGTCAGGTTCGCGCCGGACGCCAGCGCCGCCGCGCCGCGGTCGCCGACCCGGTTGAGGTCGAGGCTCAGAACGCTCAGGTTCCGCACCGGGGCGCCGGTAACATAGGTCACCGCGGGCACCGCGAGGTTGTTCCCGCCGAGCATGAGGCTCCGGAGCCCCGAGAAGAACCCGGCCCCGACTAAAGCCGCGACCCCGTCCACGGTCGGCCTCGTGCGCACGAGGCCGAGCGCGCGCAGGTTCGGGAGCGCCGCGCCCGCGAGTACCGCCGTGCCCTCCGCGCCGAGGTTGTTATCGCTCAGGTTCAGTTCCTCAACCGCGCCGAGCGCGGCGGAACTCGCCAGCGGCCCGAGCGACTCGGCCGTGAGCCGGTTGGCGGAGAGGTCCAACCGCTTCAGCTGCGGCGGCCTGGGGAGCCGCGCCAGCGCGCCGACCAGCGACCCGCCCCCGGGCCGGTCCTCGCGCACGCTCAGGGCCGTGAGTTGCCCGAACACGCGGCTCCGCACCACGGCCGTCACGGCCGCCGCGGTGGTCAACTGCGACCCCAGGTGCAGCTCCGTGAGCCGCTCGAAGTGTTCGGAGTCGAGCAGCCGCCGGACGGTCGGGCCGCCCGCGCCTTGTGCGAGCGCGAGCGCGCGGAGCCGGTTCAGCCAGTGACAGGCCGCGAGTTCGGCCATGTCGGCGACCCGGGCACCGGTGAGTTCCAGGGCCTCGATCGGGTACCGCGCGAAGAGCTCTTCGGCGTGGTTGGCGAAAGCGGCCCCGTCGCGGGCCTGAACGGCCGCGGGCAGCCCCCGGCGGAACGGGTCGCGCGCCCACGCCAGCCCCTCCGGGAGCGGCGGGAGCTGGGTGATCCACCGCCCGCCGTCGGCCTTTTGCTTCTGGTTGTGGTAACGGGCCTGAACCGCTTCGGGGGCGTATTCGGGAACGCGGCTCAGTTCCACGTGCGCGCGAACGAAGGCGGCCCGGCGCGGGTCGCCGCTCTCCTCGAGCGCGTCCGCGTACACCAGGCGCAGCGTGTCGTCGTCGGGGTTGTTGAGAACGGCACGGTAGAGCGCGTCGTGGTCGGTCATCTTTTCGACATTTTAGGCGCCGAGGAACGGGCGCGCATCTGGTGCATGAACCCGGCGGGAGCGTTGCTTGTGTAACAGGGCTACGCAGAGATCGG
>DASWYH010001238.1:0-4274 GCA_036405095.1 Gemmata sp.
GCCCCCCATCGGGCCGGGCCGCCCCGGGGCACCGGGACCGCGCCCGCCGATCGCGGCGATCAGCTTCCGCGCCGCAACCGCCTTCGCCGGGTCGTCGCCGTCGGCCAGTTTCTGGAGCGCCGGGATCGCCGCCGGGCCGACGCCGACCAGTGCCCCGCGGGCGCTGTCGCGCACCGTATCGTGCGGATCGGTGATCTTGCTCACCAGGATCGCGACCCACGCGTCCACCACCGGATCGGCCTTCGGCCCCTTGGGTCCGGGCTGGCCCTTTTTCTCTTCGCCCTTCTTCTCGAACTTCTTTTCTTCGCCCTTCTTGTTGTCCTTCTTGTCGTCGCCACCCTTGCCGAAGCCGCCCTTACCGAACGGCGGCTGTCCGCCCTTGCCGAACCCGCCCTTGCCGAACGGCGGCTGGTTGCCGTCCGCGCCGTCCTGTTGCGCCACCACGACCGCCGAGCCCGCGATCCCGAGAACCAGGACCACCGGGGCGAACACTTTCGAGAGCCAGAACATGCGCTTTCTCCGCAGCTTTTGGGAGAGGTCCGACCCGAACGGGCGAAACGGCCGCCCATCGGGTCGCGTTCCCTGTCATAATGAAAAAACGGCACCGGCCCTTCGGGGCGACCGCCTTCAGAGTGTTTTCATGACTCCGGTCGCGCGTCGCGGCACGGAGCGGAACCGCGTTTAGCTCTCCGGGTCCGGCTTGAGGAGCGGGTGATGGCTATCGAAGCGGAACGGGACATTGCGGACCTTCTCCAGCGCGTGCGCCAGGGGGACCAGCCCGCGCTGGCCGAGCTGTTCGCCAAGCACCGCGACAAGCTGCGCCGGATGGTCCAGCTCCGGCTCGACCACCGGCTCGCCGGGCGGGTGTCGCCGTCGGACGTGCTGCAAGAGGCGTACATCGACGCGGTGAAGCGCATCGACCACTACTTCGAGAAGCCCGACCAGCCCTTTTTCGGGTGGCTCCGGCTGATCGTCGGGCAGCGGCTCGCGGACGTGCACCGCGAGCACCTCGCGCAGAAGCGCGACATCGGGCAAGAGGTCTCCATCGACCGCGGCGGCACGGCGGCGGATTCGGCCTGCCTGGCCGCGTGCCTGCTCGGCGCCGGGAGCAGCCCGAGCCACGCGGCGGCCCGCACCGAATCCTTCGCGCGCCTTGAGGAGGCGCTCAACGACCTCGACCCGCTCGACCGCGAGGTGCTGGCGCTGCGGCACTTCGAGGAGCTGAGCAACACCGAAACGGCGGCCCTCCTGGGCGTCCAGCCCGCCGCCGCGAGCAAGCGGTACGTGCGGGCGCTCGCGCGGCTCAAGCAGGTTCTCGAAACGATCCCCGGGTTCGGGGGCTGAACCGCCGAGGTGCGGTGCCCCGAGTGACACAGGTGCCCCATGCTGACCGACGACCGCGACCCGGTTGACGTTCTGGCCGAGGAGTTCGCCGACCGCTTGCGGCGCGGCGAGCACCCGTCGGTGAGTGCCTACGCCGCCGCGCACCCGGACCACGCAGAGCAGCTCAAGGAGCTGCTCCCGGCGGTCGCGCAAATGGAGCTGCTCAAGCGGTTCCGCGCGCCCGGCGCGGCGGAGCGGTCGCTGCCCGACCGGCTGGGCGACTTTCGCATCGTTCGGGAACTGGGGCGCGGCGGAATGGGCGTCGTGTTCGAGGCGGTGCAGGAGTCGCTCGGGCGACCGGTCGCGCTGAAGGTGCTCGCCCGGCACGCGCAACTCGACCCGACCCGGCGCGAGCGGTTCGTGCGCGAGGCCCAGGCGGCCGCGAAGCTGCACCACACCAACATCGTGCCCGTGTTCGGCGTCGGCGAGCAGGACGGGCTCCCGTACTACGTCATGCAACTGATCCCGGGGTGCGGCCTTCACGCGCTCGTGCGCCTCTGGCGCCAGAAGCTCAACAGGCCCCCGGAAGCCAGTACCGAAACGGTCGCGCTCGGCCCCCAGACGAAGCCCAGCGGCACGGTCCCCTTCGAGGCGGTGGAGCCCGAGCCGGGCCGGGCCGAGTACGGGGACTGGCGGTTCGTCGCCGCCGTCGGGCTCCAAGCGGCCGAAGCGCTCCACTACGCGCACCGGCACGAGGTGCTCCACCGCGACGTGAAACCGGCCAACCTCATCCTGGATGGCGAGAGCGTCTGGGTCGCGGACTTCGGCCTCGCGAAGATGATGAACGCCAACGACCTCACCGCGACCGGCGACATCCTGGGCACCCTCCAGTACGTCGCGCCCGAGTGCCTCACCGGGGCCGCCGACGCCCGGAGCGACGTGTACGGGCTGGGCGCGACGCTCTACGAACTGCTCACGCTCGAACCGCCGTACTCGGCCGACAGCCCGGCGAAGCTCATCAAGAAGGTCAGCGACACGGAGCCGCCCGCGCCCCGCGCGCGCAACCCCCGCATCCCCCGCGACCTGGAAACCATTGTCCTGAAAGCGATGGCGCGCGAGCCCGGGAACCGGTACCCCAGCGCGGGCGCGCTGGCCGAGGACCTCGAAGCGTTTCTCGAGGACCGCCCCATCAAGGCCCGCCGCACGGCGCTCCTGTCGCGGGCGTGGCGGATGGGCCGGCGGAACCCGGCGGTGGCGTCGCTCGCGTTCAGCACCGTGGCCGCGCTGGTGCTCGCGGCGGTGACCGGCTGGGTCGGGTTCGCGCGGGAAGAGGACCGGCGCAAGGACGCCGAGACCGCGAAGCGCAACGCGGAGCACGCGAAGGCCGATGCCGACCGCGCGACGGCGGACGCCCGGGACGTGTCCGCGCGCCTCGAAGCGAACCTGCGGCTGTCGCTGGACACCTTCGAAAAGGTGTTCGAGGCGGCCGGCGGCGCCGGGCAACCCGGGTTCGGCGTCCCGATGCCCCGGCTGACGGGCGGGCGCGGACCGGAGCACCGCGGGGGCGGGCCGTTCGGCGGGTTCGGCGGGTTCGGCGGCCCCGGTCCCGGCGGGCCACCCGGCGGCCCCAAAGAGTTGCCCGACGGCGCCCCACCCGGGGCGAGTACCGACCTCGCGGCCGACAAAGCCGCGATCCTCGAAGCGGTGCTCGCATTCTACGACCGGTTCGTGCAACAGAACCCGCCGAACCGGCGGTTGCAGTTCGAGGCCGCGAAGGCGTCGCGGCGGGTGTGCGAAGCGAACGTCTGGCTGAAGCGCCCCGAGAAGGCGGCGGCGGCGTTCGACCGGGCCGTCGCGCTGCTCGAACCGCTCGTGGAGAAGTACCCGCACGACGAGGCCATGCGCGCGGAACTGGTGCTCGCGTACCTGACCTCGCCCGGTGCGTTCTCCCCGCACCCGGAAAAGGCCCTGCGCCGCGCCACCGAACTCGCCGACGGGCGCCCGTGGCTGATCGGTTCCATCAAGGTGCGCGAGGGCTGGGCCGCAGAGCAGTCCGGCGACCGCGCGGCCGCCGAGGAAGCCTACTCCGAAGCGGTGGCGGCGTTCACCACGGCCGGCGCGGTGAAACCGCCGCACGGGCACCTGGAACTGGGGTTCGTGCGGTTCCGGCTCGCGAGCGTCTTATCGGCGCAAGGGAAGTGGCGCAGCACCCGCGAGGCCCTCGAAACATCGGTCGCGGAACTGACCGCCGTGGTCGGCCCACCCGGCGAGCGCCCGCCCGAGCGCGCGACCGGGCGCCCGCGCCCGAACCCGGGGCGCGAGTTGCTGGCCGCGACCTACAGCGCACTGGCCGAGGCGTGCGGGAAGACGAACGACAATCGGGCCGCGTGGGCCGCAGCCGAGAAGGTCGGACAATACAGCGAGTTGGGCGGCTTCGGCATGTGGAACAAGAAAGAGTGGGGCGGTAAGAAAGACGGTCCGCCGCCCAAAAAAGACGGTCCGCCGAAGAAGAATTAGGCCGACCGGCCATTCACAATCGAGATCACGCGACCGAGATAGCGCGAGGTGTTTATGTCACAACTCGGCGGGCACAAGGAGGCCCGCCATGCCGAACCGAGTATTCGGGGGTGCTCTGGTCACGCCCGACGCGGCCTTTTGCCAGGAAGATAGATCGTCAAACAGGCTCGGGTCCGAGGCGGAACGGCACCTCGACCGCAGTCGGGAATCACCCCGTTCCCTTGCCCCTGACGGGCCGCAACCGAGTGCCCAAACAACCATCGACGGACCGGTTCGTGCGGTCCGTCGATGGCCCCCGTTACTTGCCGGGTTTCGTGTTCGGCGTGTCGGGCTTCTCGTTGCCGCTCATCGAACAGGCAGCTTCCACTTCCTGGCGGTCGAGCATCCCGTCCTTGTTCTTATCCAGGCTCGCGAAGTTATCTGTCCAGAGCCCC
>DASWYH010001239.1:0-2469 GCA_036405095.1 Gemmata sp.
AACCGCGTCGGCATCTATGGCCACTCGGGCGGCGGGTTCATGTCGGCCGCGGCCGTGCTCCAGCCGCCGTACCACGACTTCTTCAAGGTGGCGGTGGCGAGCGCCGGGAACCACGACAACAACATCTACAACGACAACTGGTCCGAAACCTACCACGGGCTGAAGGAGGTGCCGCTGAGCGCCGAGAAGAAGGACGGCGCGACGACCGGAACGATCGGGACCGGTGGCAAGGGGTTCGGCGGGCGCAAGAAGGGGCCGCCGCCCGAAGAGCTGATCGAAGCGGAGATCGCCGACCTGATCGAACGGTTTGACCCCGAGGACCAGCGCTCGGTGGAAGATCTCGAAATGCAACTCGCGGCCCTGAAAGCGAAGCTCGCGCGGCTCCGGCAAGAAGACAAGACGGGGGCGCTCACGGTCGCGCCGCCGCCGCGCCTCGCGGGCACGAAGCCCCCGGCGACCGCACCCGCGCTCGTGCTCCCGCTCACGAAGTTCGAGATCAAGGTGCCGACGAACACCGAACTCGCGGAGAACCTGAAGGGGCACCTGCTGCTGGTTCACGGCGAGATCGACAACAACGTTCACCCCGCGAACACGATGCGCCTGGTGGACGCGCTCATCAAGGCCAACAAGCGGTTCGATCTGCTCATCATCCCGGGCGCCCGGCACGGGTTCGGCGCGGCGCAGCCGTACTTCACCCAGCGGATGTGGGACTTCTTCGCCGAGCACCTGCTCGGCGACCGCCAGACCGGGGCCGACATCAACATTAAGGATGTAAAGCGCAAGTGAGGGCCGGCGCATAGGAACCGGCCGCGAGCGCCCCGCCGAACCGCCCCGGCGGGCTCGGCACCTTTTCGCGCGGTGCGCCCCAGCGAAAGGCGTTGACCCGCTCGCGGCCCTCGGCGCGGCCGCGTCGCCCGGTGGCAAGCCCCACGGCCTCACCGAGACAATCTTACAACTGTCTATCTTATGCCCCTTCTGGATCCAGTAGTTTCAAGCGCTCGGCGTTCAGTGGCCAGTGAGCCAAAAGGCAAAAAAGAACCACCGGGTTCTGAGTTCTGAGGACCATGGGGAGCCCCCTTCGCTCTGGGCAGACCACTCAACACGGACCACTTGAACTACTGGGATCGCTTCAAGAGCCCTGGTCGGTCACTCTGGCAACCGCGCCCTGAACGAACAGATTGTCCACCGCTTTCAGATCCGAAACGTCGTCCGCAACCAGGCCGAGGTCGGCGACCGCCTCCAGGATAGCGATGTGGAGTGCCCAGGTGGCCGCCGGGGGTTCGGTCAACTGCCCGATTAACCGCCCCACCTTGGCGGGCGCGTCGAACGCGACGAGATCGGTCACCGCCGCCCGGCGCAAGTTCTCCGGCCGGCTTGGGTCTGCGGCGAGCGAGAACAGCTGCGGCACCGCCTCGTCCCGGCCCGCATGGGCAACGAAGGTGCCGAGCGTCTCACTCGCGTACGTGCCGAACACGTCCGATCGGTTCAGGTGGTCCCACGCGAGCGTTGCGATGCGTGCGTCCGGCGGCAACAGACCGAGCCGGTACATCGCCGATTGCTGCACGCCGAGATCCGGATCACCGGCCAGAGCCAAAAGCGCTCCTGTGTCGGCCCACGCCAGGAACGGCACCGCCGCCCTCTCGCGGACCAGCGGGTCAGGGTGGTGCAGCAACACCGGGCGCACCCGACAGCGGTCCGCGACCGGAAATGCTTCCCACGCCGACGCCCACAGAACGTCGCTCAGCACCTTCGGGGACGTGTCTGGGTCGGCGAGCAACCGGAGCAGGTCGGCGAGGGCCGGCGGGTGAGCCTCTCGCGCTGCGGGCCAGGTGCGTGACTCACTGGGCGGCGGGTTCAGTTCATCGGGGGTGTACGACAGCACCCCCCAGACGGGATCGAGCCACCGGCGAACGCGGGCCGACACCCGCGGGGCACCATCGCGGAGGTGGTGCAGGCACTCGTACCGGATGTCTGCGAAACTGTCGCGGGCGTGGTCGCGGATTCGTTCCGAGGGGTGGTCGAGCAGCCCGTGAAGGCAGCGGATCACGCACACGGAGGGGTAATACTGGAGGGTCCGGATCGCCTCGACAGCGACATCTTCTACGGAATCGGCGGCTGCGGTCGCGAGCGCCGCTTCGGCGGCGACCGGTTCGTCCCAGAACAGGATCGTGGCTGCGGTTTTCCGCACCGCCGGGTCCGGGTCGCCCAGGGCCGCGATCTTCAGTCGGAGGTCGCCGGGAGTGTTGAAGAAGAACACCATCTGGCCGAGGGCGGTTGTGCGGAGCGGGTGTGCCGGATCGGCCGCAACCGACCTCACAATGTCCGGGCAGTGAACATACCACCGCCTGAAAGGCGGTGGCTTCGAGTAACGGACTGAAAGTCCTGTTCCGACCGGAGGTCGGCTGAAGACTTCCGGCCCGAGGCCGGCTGAAGCTACGAGGGGGCGCCCTCGACCCCGAACTCGGTGTC
>DASWYH010001240.1:0-4511 GCA_036405095.1 Gemmata sp.
CCCGGAGCTCGTCGCGGATCTCGGCCAGCAGCTTCGCGTGCGGGTCGTAGGCCGCGCCGTTGCCCGGGACCACGACGGGCGAGGTCGCGGCGGCCCGCGGCGCGGCCCCGAGCACGAGCGCGCCGCCGGCGGCGAACAGGGCGAGGGCGGTCACCAGCTTCACGGGTTCGCTCCCTGCAAGATCAACATGAGCACCGGGAACCGCTCCTCGAACAGCTCGATGGACACCGGCTGCGCGTCCTCGTCGTCGAGCAGGAAGTTCGCCAGGACCGCGTCCCTGGGGGACGCGCGCGCCCCGCTTGCCGGAGAAGTGCGCGGAGCCCGGCCCGGAGCGCGCCCGGGGTCACCCCGGCCCGCTTGAGCGTCACCGCGTCGACACGGTACGCGCGCCACTGCGCGGCCACCGCCTTCACCAGCTCGGGAGCCTCCAGTCCGCTCGCGTCCTCATACTTCCGCTCGGAGCGCTTCTGATCGGACTCGAACTCGAACGCGAAGTCGTCGGTCAGGTACGCGTACCGCGCGCGGCGCTCCTTCGCCGGGTCGACCACGCTCAGCCGCAGGCCGGTCTCCTCGGCGTTCGCCACCCGCCCGTAGTCCCGGATCTTGGCGAGCGCGCCCCCGTGGCAGTTGAAACAGGTCCAGGTGCCGACCCCGATCTCGAGGTCGTTGTCGGGCGACTTGTGGTTCCCCACGATGTTCACCGGAGCCGCGTCCTGGCAGCCCCCCTTCTCGTTGCTCAGGTACGTCACCGGGAGCCCGTTGGGCAGCACGGCGATGATCACGGACGCCTTGAACGTGAAGTCCTCCAGGAGCCGGTCCAGGGCGTTCCCGTCGCCGGCCGGGTCGTCGGTGTCCCGGGTCTCCCAGCGCCCCCCCGGTGGTGGCCTGTTGCGGGAGAGGGGAACGGCGTTTTGCTGCCGGGTGAGGGAGCGTGGATCACTCGGAACCCCATGTGGCACAAGCTTTTGTGTCGGCGTTCCCTCTCGCCCGGCTCGAAGACTCGCCACCCTCTCCCGCAAGGCACAGCTATGGACACTTTTTCCTGACTCGGGTATCTGGGGTCGCATGGCTATTTTTACGGCAATCTGGATAAGCGGCTTCAACTCCGTCACCAACAACTCGTGAAAGAGCACCGCCATGTGATCCACGGAGCGGTCACGGGCCTCTCGGCTCTCCCGGGAACCGCCACTTCGTTTGCGGCCACACGGGCCATGACACGCTTCCTCAACAATCCACAGCTCACGTTCCCGGCGCTCCTCGAACCCCCACAAGACGCCATACGCCTCGGGCTCGCCAACAGCTCCTCGCACTTCGCCTTGGCCGTTCACGACTGGTGCATGTTCGGATTCCACACACACACCGCCAAAAGGGATCGTTACCAACGTTCCCACAACACCGACCTCGGCTACGAACTCGGATCGGCACTCATCGCCGATGCCGCCGATGGGCGCGTGCTCGGGCCGATGGAACTGCGACTCCGAACCGCACACGGGATGCTCCGCACACGACCAACCCCAACCACGATGCCCGCGGGACACGTCGACGAGTTGCTCGACGTCATGAACGAATCACGGCGTTGGAACCTCGACAAGGCCCGCATTCACGTGATCGATCGCGAAGCCGACTCCGTGGGCCATTATCGCCAGTGGCAATCGCGTGGGCACGTGTTCTTGGTGCGTGCGGATCAAGATCGATGGGTGCGGTGGGAGAAACGCGAGCGCCCGTTGAAGGACGTGGTGGCGGGTTCGAACCTGAAATTCGAGGACGTTCGGAACGCGCGGGGTGAACCCGAGGTGATTTCGATTCAAGCGGGAACGGGTCGGATTCGTATCGCGGCGACCGAGGTGGTGCTGCATCGGCCCGCGAAGAAGAACACGGGTGAGAAGACGGCGGGCGGTTACAAGAGGCAGGTCGAAGTGCCGGGTCCGCCGATCCCGTTGCGGTTGGTGATGACGCGTGTGGTGGACCACGTGGGGAAGGTGATCGCGGAGTGGTGCGTGCTGACGAATGTGGACAAGGGCGCCGTTGATGCGGCCACGCTGGGCCGTTGGTACGCGTGGCGCTGGCGGATTGAAACGTTCCACAAGTTGCTCAAGAGTGCGGGGATGAATGCGGAGTCGTGGCAGCAGGAAACGGGGGCCGCATTTTTGCGCCGCCTGTGTGTGGCGGCGATGGCGTGTGTGACGGTGTGGCACTTGCAGCGTGAAGAGAGCGAGGAAGCCGTTCGGTTGCGGACATTTTTGGTGCGGTTGTCGGGTCGCCAGATGGGCTCGGGCGTGGAGTCGACAGCTCCGTCCTTGTTGGCCGGGTTGGAGAAATTGTTGGCAATCGACGACGTGATACAAACGGAAGACTTGCATGAGATCCTTGCACTCGCTCGCCGCGTGCTCCCGACACTGTTCCGATCCGGGTAGCAAATTGCCCCGTCGAATAGATGTGTCCATAGCTGTGCCCGCAAGGGGAGAGAGCCGAGGCGCCCACCGTTACGGATCAATTCGATCTGGTATCACTCCTGGCCGCGTGAAGTACAAGTTGAGGAGAACCGCTAATGTTCAACACACAGGGCAGACGGAAGCTTCAGATCGGGGTGTCGGACGAGCGGTAATGGATCGCGGATGAGTGCGGCGGACTGGGTGCGCTCACGCGCTGCCCCTGAGGAGATCGAGTAATGTCCAAGAAGCTGTCCAAGCCCAAGAAGAAGCGGCGCGCCCGGGGCACGGGGACCATCTTCCCGGACGCGCGCCGGGGCGGGTATGTCGCGAAGGTGCTGATCGGTCGGTAATCGAACGGGAAGACCAAATACCGGGAGGTGCGGGCGCCCACACAGGGCGAGGTCGTCGAGCTGATGAAGGGTGTTCAGCCACCCGACCCGAACTCGGTTACGGTCACGGAGCGGGCGGCGCGGTGGCTCAAGGGCCTTACGGTTCGACCGGTAACGCGCGTCAGCTACGAGTGGGCTGCTGCCCGCATCGTCAAATCGCTTGGGCACCTGCGACTCGCGGACGTGAGTGTGAGCCGGGTCAAGGCCGCGCTCGCAGGCTGGGTGACCGGCGAGCGCGGGGGCTCGGCCGCGAACCTGATTCGGAGCATCAGCCGGGGGATGTTCCGCGGCGCGATCGCGGACGACCTGGTCCATCGCAACCCGTCTCCCTGTCCGCGCCTCTCGGCACCGAGTTGCGGGAACTCGACCCGTACACCACAGCGGAACGGAAACTCATCATTGGTGAGTGGGCCGGGCACCACCTCGGTTCGTGGTTTGCGCTCGCTGCGACAACGGGGATGTGCGCGGGCGAGGTGTCCGGGCTCGACATCGGGGACATCGACACGACCCGATGGGTCGCGAAGGTAATCAAGACCTATAGCGGCGGGCACGGGCTGCCCAAGTCGTGCCACTCGCGTCATGAGGTCGAACTCCCAGTGCTCGTGCGCGCCGCGGTTCTGCACGCGATCGGGGGCCGCACGTCGGGCATCTTGTTTCCCCGCCGGGACGGCGGGCGGGTAAGCCAGTCCCGGGCGCAGAACCGGCTTCGGCGCCTGTGCAAGCGGCTCAAAATTCGATACCGAAAGCCCCACGCGCTCCGGCACGCGGTCCTGACGGCGCTCGTGAACAGCGGCGCCCCACTCGGGGATGTGGCCCGACACGTCGGGCACTCGGTCGCAGTTCTGGTCAAGGTCTAGGTGCGGTCCGGAACCGGCAGTATTGGCTCGCGGCTTGGCGCACTTCACGAGTAATGTGGCACTAGGTATGGCAAGATGAATTGGTTTCGATCACAAGTATCGAATCCGAGTGAAGATATGTAAAACGAGGCTTCTTATGGCCAGAAAAGCACCGCGACCCGTTCCGCAGGCCCCCGCGGCGCCGCGCAAATTCCCGTGGCAGTGGCTCGTGCCAACGGTTCTCCTCGTCGGTCTGGGGGTCACCCTGTTTGCCCTTGGCTGGAGCGCCCGGCACGGGAGCCCGCGTACCGAACCGCGCTGGGAGGGCGCGCTAGACGAGGCCGACGACGCGGAACCGGAAATGATCCGTGTTCCGGGCGGCACGTTCCTGATGGGGCGGAACAACGGCCCGATGGACGAGCGGCCCGTTCACGCGGTCACCGTGGCCCCGTTCGACATGGACGTGAACGAGGTGACGGTCGGCCAGTTCGCCAAGTTCGTGAAGACCACCGGCTACGTCACCACGTCCGAGAAGATGCCCGACCCCTCGAAGTACCCCGACGAAGACCCCGCGTTACTTCAACCCGGGTCAGCGGTGTTCGTGGCACTGGACGCGCCCCTGCGCGGCCCGTGGGCGACCCCGTATCCACCGTGGTGGCAGTACATCGGTGGGGCCAACTGGCGGCACCCGGAAGGGCCGCAGAGTTCCATAAAGGGCAAGAAGAACTACCCCGTGGTGCAGATCACCTGGGACGATGCCGTGGCTTATGCGAAGTGGGCCGGCAAGCGGCTCCCGACGGAAGCCGAGTGGGAGTTCGCGGCGCGCGGCGGGTTAGAGAGCAAGCACTACTGCT
>DASWYH010001241.1:0-3792 GCA_036405095.1 Gemmata sp.
CGGCGCGGGGAGGCCGACATCGTTCTGGGCAACGTCGCCGGCTCCAACCTGTTCAACGTGCTGCTGATCCTCGGCTCCACCGTCGTCGTCCAGCCGATGGACGTGCCCGCGACCGCCCGCACGATCGAACTCCCCGCAATGACCGCGTTCGCCGGACTGTTCATGCTTGTCGTCGCCAACGGGTTCCGCGTTCACCGGTGGGAGGGGCTGCTGCTGCTCGCGGCCTACGCGGGGTTCGTCGCGTGGCAGGTCACGGCGGCGCCGCCCGAGCCGCCGGCGGTGTCCGCGACCGAGCGGCCACCCGGGGGCACCCGGGTGGCCGCCTTCAGTGAGCAGCAAAGCGCGAACAGCGTGGCGGGCTCTGAAGCGCGCACGGGGCGCCCTTCGGCCCTTAACTGAGCACCGGGCACGGGCGACTTGGAACGACCGAGCACCGCATGGAGGCAAGTATGACCGTGTTCGAGATGGCCGCGTGCCTGATCACGCTGGCCGCGGTGCTGAGCTACATCAACTACACGCTCCTCAAGTTCCCCCCGGCGATCGGGCTCATGGCCCTGAGCCTCGCGGGGTCGCTGCTGCTGGTGCTCGCGGGCCTGTTCGTCCCGGCGATCGAGAACCGGGCCAAAGGGGCCGTCGCGCAGATCGACCTCCAGGAGGCGTTCCTCCAGGGGATGCTCGGGTTCATGCTGTTCGCCGGGTCGCTGCACATCAAGCTGGGCGAACTCGCGTCGCGCAAGTGGACCGTGTTCGTGCTCTCGACGGTCGGGGTGCTGATCTCCACTGCGGTGGTCGGGTTGCTCGCGTGGCTCATCCTCGGCGCCGCGGGGGTCCCGGCGCGGCCGATCTACTGTCTCCTGTTCGGCGCGCTGGTCTCGCCCACCGACCCCATCGCCGTCATGGCGATCCTGCGGCAGGCCGGGGTCCCCAAGGACATGGAAATCAAGATCGCGGGCGAGTCGCTGTTCAACGACGGGGTGGGCGTCGTGGTGTTCCTCGGGCTGCTGGAGATCGCGACCGGAACGGTCGAGCCGGACGTGCTGCACCTCACGGAGCTGTTCCTCTGGGAAGCGGGCGGCGGGGCGGCGATGGGGTTCGGGCTCGGCTGGGTCGTGTACCGGATGCTCCGGTCGGTGGACAATTACCAGGTGGAAGTGCTGCTGTCGCTGGCGCTGGTGGCCGGCGGGTACGCGCTGGTGAACGGGCTGCACATGTCCGGCCCGATCGCGATGGTCGTCGCGGGCATCCTGATCGGCAACCAGGGCCGCGCGCACGCCATGTCGGCGACCACGATCGGCCACGTGGACACGTTCTGGGAGCTGCTCGACGAGATCCTGAACGCGGTGCTGTTCGTGCTCATCGGGCTGGAGGTGCTGGCGCTCGCGTTCACCGGGAAGTACCTCACGGTCGGGCTGCTCGCGGTCCCGGCGGTCCTCGCGGCCCGGCTGGTGTCGGTGGCGATCCCGATCACGGTGCTGCGGCGGCGCGGCCAGTTCGCCCGGTACACGATCCGCATGCTGACGTGGGGCGGGCTGCGCGGCGGGATCTCGGTCGCGCTCGCGCTGTCGCTGCCGCGCACGGTCAACGGGGCCGCCGTGGGGGAGCGGGACGCGCTGATCGCGATGACCTACGTGGTGGTGGTGTTCTCGATCCTGGTGCAAGGGCTGACCATCGGGCCGCTCACGCAGAAGTGGCTCGGTCGGCCCCACTCGGACCCGGCGCCCGCGGGGGCACACTGATTTCTCGGGCGCGCGGGGTGTGTTGCGCGGGACCGCTCGTTCCGTGCAACGGTGGCAATCACGAACGGCTCTCGTGTGCCTTTTCCTGTGGCCCGCATGCGGACCGCTCCGCGAGTAATCGCGCGTACGTGTCCCGCAAGCGCTCGCGCACGGGGCGCGCGCGGAGCGACACCGCGCGCTGGGCCTCGGCGTAGGTCTCGCGCCCGGCCCGCGTCTCGATCGGGATCGGCGCGAAGCCGTAAGCGCTCAGATCGTAGGGGCTCGCCCGCATGTCGAGTTCCCGCGCGGCCCGCGCCACGGCGAACGCATCGGCCACCACCTCGGACGGGCAGAACGGCGCGATCTTGTACGCGAACTTGTAGAGGTCCATGTTCGCGTGCAGGCACCCGGGCTGGTCGTGCTCGGCGGTGCCCGCGCGCGTCAGCTCCCAGCGGTTCAGCGGCCGAGCGGGCGCCGTGAAGAACCGGAACGCATCGTAATGGGAGCACCGCAGCGGCTGCGAATCCACCACCGCATCGGTTCCGGCGCGCGACAGCCGCAAGGGCACATGGGGGTGCCGGACGTTCGGATCGCGGTACACCATCGCCCACTCGTGCAATCCGAAGCACCCGAACGACGGCTCCCGCGCCAGGACCGCGCTCAGGTACTCGACGGCCCACCCGAGGTACGAGACCCGGCGCGCCGGGAACGTCTCCGCCGGCAGTGACAACCCGCTGTCAGTCGCAACGAACTCGGCCCACGGCACGTCGGCCCGGGTCGCCCCGTCGAGTGGCACCCCGAACCCGGGGGTCCAGCGGAGCAGGTGCGCGGGCCGGAACGAGTAGTACTCGAAGAGGAAATCGTATACGGGGTGCTTCTGCCCGCGGGCCATGCGCGCCGTGCGCTCCTCGGCCCACGGCCCTACCCGCGCGAGGTACGCCGCGCGGTCGGCCCGCCAGGAACCACTCCCCCCGGCCCCCTCCATTGTGCTCGCCGGTCCTGTCAGCAGAGCTTCTCGCGGCCCGGCGGAGAAGGGAGGGGGAGAAGCAGACCCACCCCCCGGCCCCCACCCTTCCGGGAGGGGGAGTTCGGCGCCCGCGCTGAGCCCATCGTTTCGGGGTCGCGATTCTGCCAACTCTTCTCGCCCCCTCCCTTCCGGGAGGGGGCCGGGGGGTAGGTCTGCTTCTCTCCCCCTCCCTTCCGGGAGGGGGCCGGGGGGTGGGTCGCCTTCCTGCCGCATCACTGTCACCGCCTCGCCACACGAACCGACACGAGCGCATCCCACACGCATCATAGCAGGGCCGACCGGAAACGGGCCGGCGCCGGGCGCCCGGCGATTTCACACGATTGGTCAATCTCCGGGGGAACGTCTGTCGTCGGATGGATAACCTTTAGGAGTTGCGCATGATCGCTTTCGCTCTCACAATCGCCCTTCTGGCCCCCCCGAAGGAGCCGCCGAAGGTCCTGGCCCAGACGCCCATCCTCCTCAACGGGGGCCGCGCCGTCATCCGCAACGACCGCGACCTCGGCCTTCACAACACCTCCAGCGGCCCCACCGATCGGGTCAAGGCCCAGTTGGAGAAGAACCTCAAGGTCAAGGAGATCGACTGGGACAAGCACATGGTCCTCTGCATCTCCGGCGGCAAGCAGAAGAAGGGCGGCCTGTCGATCGAGTTGAAGGCGCTGAGCGTGAAGGACGGGAAGCTGGTCGTCAGTTGGAAGTACAACGAAACCGGCGGCGCCCCCGAGCGGTTCTACCCGGAACTGGTGCTCCTGATTGAGCGGTTCGATGGTGAGGTGGTGTTCGACCCCGACCCGACCGCGCGAACGGCCCCTTGAAGCCCTCTTGGCGCCCCCCACGGGAGCACGGAACCGACCCGCTCCCGCGGGGGCACCCTCCGCAGTTCGGTTCAACCCCGCGCGTCGTTCCCGTCCACAACCGGGGCCGCTGAGTTCTCGGCCCGGCACCCACAGCGATCACGTTCTTCGCCCGCATCTCCGCACGACCGCGCCGCCCGCTCACACTCGTGCGGCTCACGCGGTTCGTCGCCTCCCAACCGCACAACTGTCACCGCCG
>DASWYH010001242.1:0-8498 GCA_036405095.1 Gemmata sp.
TCGATCGGGAACTGGCGCGTCGAGAGCTTCCCGTACATGGAACTCGACACCGTTTACGCCCAGATGAACAACACGACGGTCACGGTCAACGGGAAGTCGGTGGCGCGCAAGGACGCGTACAACAGCGTGGTCCTGCGGAACCTCGTCCTGCCGGTCTGGAAGTGCCCGTCGAGTTCGCTGCCCGACGCTCAACCGGCGACGTGGACCACGTGGTGGACCAACTACAGCCACCAGGTGCCCGGGTACATCGGGATCATGGGCGCGTACCCGGACCCCGCCGGGAACACGGCCGCGATTTACAACTCGAACTACGGCGGGTGGTGGGCCAACAACGGGATGCTGATCCCGAACGCGAGCACCCGGATCTCCGATGCCACCGACGGGCTTTCGAACACGATCGTCGTGGCCGAGCAGTCGGGTAAGGTGAAAAGCTGCACGACCTACACCGACGGGGACACCCGCAACGGGTACTACACCCCGTGGGGCGGGGTGACGTTCAACAACCCGATTGGCACCCAGGCCAGCAGCGCCGACTGCTGGGGGCTGGGGCTGACCTGTGTGGCCTACGCGATCAACTCCCCGACCTGCCCGGCCGGGGCCAACACCAGTTACGTCGGGAACAGCATCATCAACTCGTTCCACACCAACGGGGTGAACGTGCTGCTCGGCGACGGGTCGGTGCGGTTCATCAGCAACAGCTTCGATTTCACCATGTTCCAGCGGATGTGTGCCAAGTCCGACGGCTTGACCGTTACCGACCAGTAGAGCCCGACCCAATATCGTGCGGCCGGCGCGCCCGTGCCGCCCCTCCGAGGAGAACACTTCCGATGACGGTTCCGTTTGCCCGTGCCTGGGGCGGGCTCCTGTTCGTTTTCGCCGCCACTGTCGCCGGCGGCTGTTCCGGCGACAAGCCGAGTGGCAGCGTTTCGGGCGTGGTCAAGTACAAAGGCTCCCCGTTGGCCGCCGGGGAGGTGAACTTCATCTCCAAGACCGGGGCCGCGGCCAGCGCGAAGATCGATGCGAACGGTCAGTTCAAGGTCGCCAACCCGATGCCAGTCGGGGAGTACCGGGCCTACGTCGCCCCGCCGATCCCGGAACCGCAAGCTCCCGGAACCAAGGTGACCGCCGCGCCGAAGTTCGAGCTACCCGCGAAGTTCCGCGACCCGAGTTCCAGCGGCGTGGTAGTTGAGGTCAAATCCGGAACTAATGACATCCCGATCGAGTTCAAGGACTGACTTCGCAGTTCGCACGTGCTCAGTTCACACGAACCCGGTGAAGCCGTCGCGGCTCGTAATGAGTCGTGACGGCTTCGCCGGGTTCGTGTGAGCTGAACGTTGGAAATCGGTTCAGCGCTCGGCAGGTCGTCACTCCGGCTTCTTGGGCGGGTCTTTCTTGTCCCCGCCTTTCTTCATGTTCAAAAACGGGTTCGGCGGAAGATCGATCTTCTTCACCGATTGCAGGTACGCAACCATCTTGTCCGCGTCCGGTCCGGCGAGCTGCGCGTGGAAGTGCAAACTGAACCCGTGCGGCCCTTTCGCGTCGATGAGTTTGGGCTGGAGCGTGAGAAACGCTTTCACGGCTTCCAACTGGCCCATCATGGTCGCGCAAAAGATGTCGATCCGTGCGCCGCGTTCGAGGAGCAACCCGGCCATCTCGCGGTTCCCCATGTGGGCCGCGGCCCCGAGCGCGCTCTCCCAGTCGCCCCCGCCCCAGTCCATGAACGCGTTCACGAGCGCCGGCTCCTTGTCGAGGAGCTTTTTCACCATCGCGATGTCGGTGTGCGCGAAGATGACGAAGTCCTGAATCATGAGCTTGTTGAGCTGCGGCCGGCGCCACGACGGGTTGAACCGCGGCTTCGGGTAGTCGCGCGTGAACGGCGCTTCGACCGCCTTGGCGTGCGGCATCGGCGCGACCTCGGCGGGCGTCTCAGCGCTGAGCGCCTCGCGGCCCAGAACGGCGCTGGCGGTGAGCGCGGCGAACGTGCGGCGATCGATGGGTTCGGACATCGGTGTTGCTCCTGCGACGGGGTCGGTTCAGGATACCACCGCGTGCCGGCGGGCCGGCGCGAAAAGTCACTCAATCGAGATGCACCCGGTCGCCGAACGCATCGCGCAGGGGCCGCTTGCCGTGAGCGGTGAGGCGCGGATTGATTCGGAGGTTGAGCTCGCGCAGGTTCGGAAACGCGGTCGAGGCCGCGAGCGCTTCTGCGCCCTTGTCGCCGATGTTGTTGTCGCTGAGGTCGAGCACTTCGATGTTCGTCAGGTGCGTAGTTGCGGCGAGCACGCCGACGGCCTTGTCCACGAGCTGGTTGTGCGCGAGGAGCAGCTTCCGCAGGCGCGCGAGTGCCGGGTTCGCGGCCAGCGCGTGCGTGCCAACGGCACCCGGCCTGATGCCGCGGAACTCGAGTTGGCGCAACCCGGCGAGGTTCGGCGAACTGAAGAACCGCGCCGCGGAGTCCGCACCGAACGCGCTGAACGGGTGAAGGCTCACACCGGGCACATATTGGAACCCCGGCAGGGCCACCGCCGCTTCCATCCGCGGGCCGCCGGCGCCGCTCAGGCGAATGAACTGGACAAACGCAAACGCCTCGGTTGGGAGAAGGGCCTGGAACTCCGGGTTGAGGAAGCTCGGCCCTTCCATCGCCAGATGCGGGAGCCCGCGCTCGACGCTCCACCCGGTGATAAACGGCTTGAACGGCGCGAGCCAGCGGGCGCGCAGTTCGTCGTCGTCGCGCCGCACCTGGTCCGGGACCGGTTGCCCCGCACCACCGCCGCGAGCGCGGGCCACATCCCGGCGGATGAACCTGGCGCGTTCGGCGTCGAACCGGTTGTCCTGCTCGTCGAGCCAGTCGGCGAGCACCAACCGCGGGGTGTCGTCGTCGGGGTGATCCTTCACTGCGTCGAGTAGCGCGATCAGTTCCGGTCTCGGTTCCGCAACTGGCATGTGTGCTCCGACATGTTCCGGCGGAAGAACGGCGGCTCGCTCAACGAGCATCGTACCCGCTGATCCGTTTCACGCAAGCGCGGCAGCCGCGGCCAGTCGGGCTTCTCGACCGCAACAGCCGGCGTGTACTTCTGTAAACCAACTTCAGGGCCGTTCTGCGCAACGAGAAACGAATGCTGTCAACGCTCCGCGCCACCACATTTCGCTCACTGCGGCACCGCAACTACCGGCGGTACTTCGCGGGGCAGATCGTATCGTTCGTGGGCACGTGGATGCAGTCGGCGGCGCTCATGTGGCTCATGTATGACCGCACCGGCGACCCGCGCTGGCCGTCCTGGCTCCTGGTCGCCCAGGTGGGGCCGACGCTGCTGTTCGGTGCCTGGGGCGGGGCGCTCGCTGACCGCTACCCCAAGCGGAATCTCGTCTTCTTCACACAGACCGCGTTCCTCGTGAACGCGGTTGCTCTCACGGTGGTGGTCGGGACCGGGCTCGCGACACCGTACCTGGTTCTCGCGCTCATCGGGCTCAATGGGGTCATCCAGTCGGTAGACTTTCCGGCGCGGCTCGCGTTCGTGCCCGATCTCGTGCCCAAAGAAGATCTGATTAACGCCGTGGGGCTGAACTCGCTCGTCTTCAACTCCGCGCGGGCGGTGGGGCCGGCGGTCGCGGGGCTGCTGTTCGTCGCCGCGGGTCACCTCGTACCGCTACTGTCCGACGGCGCGAGCGCGGTGACCGTTGGCGCAACGGCGTGTTTCGCGCTGAACGCGCTCAGTTTCCTCGCGGTGCTGCGCGCGCTCCGGCGCATCCCTGAGCCGCGCCCGAACGAGCGCCCCGGGGCATCGCCCTTCGCCGGGATTCGCTATCTGCGAGAGCACCCGGCGCTCGGGGCGGTCGTGCCCTTCACGTTCATGGTGAGCGCGTTCGGGTGGCCGATCATTACGGTCCTGCCCGCGTACACGAAACTCCAACTCGGACTGAAAGAAGAAGCGTATAGTTTCCTCCTGAGTTCTCTCGGGGCGGGCGCTCTGGGCGCGGCCCTCACGACCGCGACGTTCGGCAGCGTGTCGCGCCGGGGCGCGTTTTTGGTAGCGGGCGTGACGGCGTGCGCAGCGGGGATGGCGGGGCTCGGGGGGGCACAGCAGATGTGGCTCGCGTGCGGGTTCTGCGCCGCGATCGGGTTCGGGATGATCCTGTTCCTCTCGACCGCGCAATCGACGCTTCAACTCGCCGTTCCCGATCGGGTGCGGGGGCGCGTGATGGCGGTGTGGGCGATGACACTCAGCGCGAGCGCGCCGGTGGGGCACCTGATCGCGGGTCATATGATTACGAAAATAGGCGTCGCCCCGGTGCTGTTCGGGATGGCGTCCGGAACCGCCACCGCGCTCGTGCTGCTCGCCGGGTTGGTGCTGGCGCGACGAACCTCCTCCCCTGACCCCCTCTCGTGAAAACAGGGGAGAAAAGCACATCCACCGCGGCACGCCCGAATACGCGAGCGCGGGAGCCGCGGCGGTTTCTCACTCGGCGGCGATGCGCTGCAAGTCGGCGCGTTTGCCCTCGTAGGTCTCGTCGAACGCGAGTGCAGCGGCATCGGGCGAAACGCCCTCCGCAGCGCACGCCATGAGGTACACCGCGGGCCACCAGTTCTCGTGCCGGGTCAGCCCTTGTTCTTTGACGGTCGCCCAGTTGCTCAGCACCTTCGACCACGCCGCATCGCCGAAATCGAGTGCCTCTTTCAGACTGCCGAACTGGGGCACGTACCACGACCGGCCGATCTGAGAATGGAGCACCTCATCGGCCCAATCGAAGTCCTGAATCGTCGCGATGAGCGGCAGCCCGGACGCCTGCCCCACCTCGAACTCGTAGCGCTTGCCGGTCTTCGGCATGAGCCCCTGCTCGATGAAATACAGCACACCGTGGCGCTCCATCGGCGAGCATTCGGTGTTGAGCCGGTGTGACCAGTTGAAGGTGATCTTCGCTTTTGTCCAATCGACACCGAGCGCAACGAACCCGACCTCGCCCATCATCGCGTGGCGCGCCTCGTCCCAGAGCTGCCGCGACATGTCGCGGTAGTAGCCCCACGGCTTGCCCGGCGTTTGCGTGATGATCGACGCCATCATCTCGGGCACGTCGATTTCGCGGAGCCGCTTGTAGAGCATCATCAGGGCTTTGGCGCGAGCCGGGTACGCCGGGTTGTACAGGAAGCTCTCCGCGTTCACGCCCTGGTTCCACGGGTCGGTAAACCGCTCGTCGCGCCTGGGGACGGGGTCGTAAACGTAGGGCTTTGCGGAGTACCGGCGCGAAACCGGTACGTCGGACACAGGGCACGAGCCGTCGAGAGCCCCACAAGCGTCAAGCAAGCTGCCGAGGTACTGTCCCCACAGTTCGACTTCGTTTTCGCGCTGCGAACCCGGTTCGCTCAAGCAGCTCAGCGCAAACGCGCCCCAATTCGCCATGTCGTTCACTTCAAGAACCGCGAACCGAAGCACGCGCCGGCTCGGTGCGTCGGTGAGCGGGTTTGTCGCGTCTTCGTAGCCTCGAATGCTGTGTGCGAGTTGGTCAATCGCGACCCGATACGCGCCTTCAATCAGTTCTTCCGTTGTCGGCGCACACTGAATCTCGTCGAAAAACGCTTCCAGCGCCGGGTGCGGCACGTCCTCCAACCCCAGCGGCGGCTCGCGCATCTCGCCGATGCGCGTGCGGAGCGCGGTCACGTGTTCCGCGCAAAGGTAGGCGTGGTGGGCGAACGCGGTTTTGAGTTCGTAGATGGGCTCCGCAGTGATGCGAGCCGTCAGGATCTGGTGCAGCCGTTTGAAGCAGTAATGGAACCGCTTCAACCGGCGAACGCACTCCTCGACCGAGAGCCCGGGCCGCGCAGCTTCTTCGACCGTGCAAAGCCCCGCGAGCGGCGGCAGGCCCTGATACGACGTGTACCCCGCGAGCGGCGTCGGCATGGTAGGATCCCTCGTTTCCGATGATTTCAGGAGCATTCTACCGCCCCACCGTTCTAACTGGTCGGGTGCGGGTGCGATTCCTGCCACGGGCGCCCGAGCAGCAAATCCACCACCCAGCACCCGCGAACGTGCGCCGCGCGCTCGTCTCGGCAATGGTTCAGCACGTCGTCGTTGTCGCAACCGGCATCTTGGAGCGCGTCCGCAAGAATGGGCATGCGCTCAAAAGCACGATCCGCGTCGATGCCCCGCACCAGTGCGAGCACGTCCGACGTGAGCCACGACGGGTCGGCGGTCCCATCGCGAAAGGGCAGCGGCCCGAAGAGGTCGCGGATGAACCGCAGTTGGGTCGCGAGCGCCTCGGCCTGCTCGCCCTTCGGATGGGCACAGAACACGGCTTCGGAAACGACAAGCGGGTACGGCCCGAGGAGCCAGCCGCCTTCCGGGTTGTCGTACGCGCACTCCCAGTACACCGGCCGCGACTGCCAGCCGGCACCTTCCCACAGCGAACCGGTGCCGCACAACACCGCGTTCCGCGCGTGCCAGCTCGGGGTTCTCCGGTGGATGGAGTGGCGCGCGTACAGGTTGTCGCGACCGGTGCGCCGGAGCCGTTCAACCTTCGCCGGTTCGGTCGGCCCTTCGGTCAGCGCCTCCATGAGAGCCAAAAGCTGCGGGAACGCATCATCGGCGAGTAGGTCGCTCACCTGACGGCAGCACGCGAGCGAGAACAGCCGCAACTTGCGTTCGGACGCCTGCGCGGTGTAGAAAAGCCAGTTCAGCAGTTTGTCGGGGTAGGCGGTCGTCCACCAATCGGCCTCGGTCATTGCCTCTCTCACTTCGGCGCGGGGGAACGGAGCCCCCGCGCCTCGGAAGTTGTCACTTGGTCGCCTTGCGCGGCCTGCCGACGTGCGTCGCCGCCCCGTAGGCGAGTTCGGCGCTCTCCATCACGGTTTCGCTCAGCGTCGGGTGCGGGTGGATCGTCTCCAGCACGTCCCGCGCCACCGCGCCCATCTCGATCGCCAGCGTCCCCTCGGCGATCATTTCGCCCGCCCCGGCACCGACGATCCCGACCCCGAGAACCCGCTTGGTTTCGGGGTCCACGATCATCTTCGTGCGGCCCTCGGTCCGGGCGATGCTTACCGCCCGCCCGCTGGCGGCCCACGGGAACGTCAGCACCTCGTGCGGAACCTTCTTCTCTTCGGCTTCCTTTTGGGTGATCCCGGCCCACGCGATCTCGGGGTCCGTGAAGATGACAGCGGGAATGGCTCGCGGGTTCCATTCGGCCGGTTCGCCGTGGATCACTTCCACCGCAACCCGTGCCTCCGCCGTGGCTTTGTGCGCGAGCCCGGGTTCCTCACCCACGTCACCGATCGCGAAAATGTGCGGGACGTTCGTCCGGCGCTGCTTATCGACCGGAACGAACCCGCGCTCCGTTACTGTCACGCCGGCCTTATCGAGACCCAACCCGGCAGAGTTGGGCCGGCGGCCCACCGAAATCAGAACGCGGTCGAAGGTGAGCGACGCGGGCGCGCTCGCGCCTTCGAGCTTCACGACGATCCCGTCCTTCGTGGCTTCCAGCCCCATCACCTTCGTCGCGGTGTAAATCGCCTCGAACTCGGCTTTCAGTTTGCGCTCCAGTGGATCGACGAGATCCTTGTCCGCCATGAACAGGATGCGTTCGAGCGCCTCCACGACCGTGACCTTGCTCCCGAGCGCGGCGTACACGCTGCCGATTTCGAGACCGATGTACCCGCCGCCGATGACCAGGAGCTTTTTGGGCACGTCCGGCAGGAGCAGCGCCCCGGTGCTGTCCATCACGCGCTCGTCGTTGATCTGCATCGACTTCGGGATCGCCGGGAGCGACCCCGTCGCGATGATGCAGTTCTGGAACTTGATCGTTTGCGGTTGCTCGCCGGTCACTTCCACGGTGTTGGGCGAGGTGAACACGGCGCGCCCCTTCACCACATCGACCCCGCGGCCCTTCGTGAGCTGGCCGATGCCCCCGGTGAGCTTCCCGACGACCTTTTCCTGAACGAACGCGCGCAGCTTCGCGAGGTCGAGTTGCGGGTCGCCGAACGTCACCCCGTAGGCCGCCATTTCGTGCGCTTCGCGGATGATCTTCGCGGTGTGGAGCAGCGCCTTGCTGGGAATGCACCCGCGGTTGAGGCACACCCCGCCGAGCTTGGCGCCCTCGTCCACGAGCGTGACCTTGATGCCGTGATCGGCCGCGTGCAGCGCGGCCGGGTAGCCGCCGGGGCCGCCACCGATGACGAGGAGGGGCGTTTCGCGAACGTCGGACATGAGTGAGTTCTCCCGTGAAAACGCGAACAGGGGGCATTCGCCCCCCGCTCGCCGTACTGAAATTGTATGCGCAGCCACAACAGCCGGGGCTCACACTTCGTCTGCCAACGGTTCGGTGGTGCCGGCACCCAACTCGGAGCGATTGGGCGCACAGGCCACCGAGCGCCTTGAGCGCCCGTTGGACCGGTTCCGGGGTGCGGTCAGCCGTAGTTCCTGCGGCCCTTGTTGAAGTTCGGCAGCCCGTCCTTCTTGCGCGCGTTGCCGTCACGATCCATGTCCGGGCTGGCCTTCTCCGGTTGGATGAGC
>DASWYH010001243.1:0-1514 GCA_036405095.1 Gemmata sp.
GTGTGGCTGGCGGTGGCGTTTGCCGGTCTGGTGGTGGGCGGGGCGGTTGTCGCTCAGCCGCCGAAAGCGGAGCCATCGAAAGCGGAAGCGCCCAAAGCGCCCGAAGGGGTCAAAGGCGCCGGCGACCTCGCGGCCATGATCGCGGACGCCAAAGGGGCGCTCGCCAAGACCCGGGATTACACCTGCACGTTCACCCGTCAGGAGATGGTCAAAGGGGCGCTCTCGGCGGAACAGGTCGCCGAGATGAAGGTGCGACTCAACCCGGGTGGCGTGTACGTTCGGTTCGCGCGCCCCGAGGCCACCGCCGGGATGGAAGTGGCGTACACCGCGGCCCGCAAGAGCGGGAAGTTCCGCTACCGCCCCGCCGGGATCGCGGGCGCCAAGGGGTTCCGCACCCTCGACCTCGACGACCCCAAGTTCATGGCCGAGAACCGCCACCCGGTCACCGATTGGACCATGCAGGCCATCATTGACCGCGTGGTCACGGCCACCGCACGCGAAAAGACCCTCAACAATCCGGTCGAAGTGTACACCGGCGATTTCCAGTTCGCCGGGCGCAACGTTACGCGGTACGAGATCCTCACCCGCCGGCCCCATGCGTTCCGGTACGCGTACCGCACGCTCGTGTACGTCGATAAGGAGACGAAGCTCCCGCTCCGGTACGAAGCCTACGATCAGCCCAAGTCCGGGGCCACGGTCGGCGACCTGTTCGAGGCGTACAGCTTCAGCAACGTGAAACTGAACGTCGGGCTCGGCGAGAACGTGTTCGACCTGTGAACGGGGCGCCGCGGTTGGCGTAGCGGCGCCCCACGGCGATGAGGTAAAAGGGGCCGACGGGGCGGAGCACCCGTCGGCCCCGTCGTTTGAGGGCGCGACTCTGTGCGAGGAGGTCGGCGAATGGACCACGCGGCGAAACAAGCGGAACTCGACGCCATCACCTGGTATCACGAGTTCGACTTCGGGAACGGGTTGCGCACCAAAACGCACTGCCACCAGATCGATCAGCACCGGCACATCTGGCAGTTCATGGAGTCCCACCTCGGCGCCATCGACTTCCGCGGCAGAACGGTCCTCGACATCGGCGCGTGGGACGGGTTCTGGAGCTTCTATGCCGAGAAGCGCGGCGCCAGCTCCGTGCTCGCGAGCGACGACCTCGGGCAGAACTGGTCCCAGGGGCGCGGCATCCACCTGGCGAAAGAGTTGCTTGGCTCGAACATCCAGATCGATCAGAACCAGTCCGTCTACGACCTCGCGAAGCGGGGGCAGAAGTTCGACGTGATCCTGTTCCTCGGGGTGTACTACCACCTCCACGACCCGTTCCACGCGCTGGCCCAGATCCGGCACTGCTGCCACGAGAACACGATCCTGGTGATCGACGGACCGGTCGCCACCAACCTCGAACCCAACGAGGCGCTGTTCGACTTCCCGAACCAGTACTGCGAGTGGCTCCCGACCGTCGGGGCGTTCCAACAGTTGCTCACCGCGACCTACTTCCACAACACCGTGGCCGGGTA
>DASWYH010001244.1:0-1921 GCA_036405095.1 Gemmata sp.
GGGGAAGCGGACCCGGCCGCCGCATACGGTCGTCCGGTCCACACGCGCGTACCGCGAAGCGGCCGAACGGTACCCGGACGACTTCCCGAACGGGGAGTGGCACGCGGGAGTGGTCTGCTTCGGCAGCTATGGCCCTCACGATCTGGCCTGGAACGGCCTCAATGCAGGTGAGGCGCGGACGGCGGAGCGCCCCGTGTACGACCTCTGCTCGGCGGAAGAGCAGGAGCCGCAGACCCTGGCAGCGTCATTCTGGGAGTTCGTCGCGTGGGTCGAGCGGCTCAGCCGGGACAACCCAGCTCCGTTCTGGGTTCCCGAACCGGGTCTGTGCTTCCGGCCGGCAAAGGTCGTCGCCGGCCAACGCTGAAGCCGCGCCCGGCGCGGCACCGGACCGCTGTATAATCGGTGATTTCCGCGACCGCGCTGCTCACACCGCGGCCGGTGAGTCATTGTTCGGCAACCCGGAGAGGTGCAGGGGTGTCACGGTTCCCCGGTAAGAAGCTCCCGCCGGGCTGGGTGTACGTCCCCTCCCGGCGCGCGGTCCGCGACTCGGTCCGGCGCTCGTCCGCCGACTTTTGGCGGGTGGAGTTCGCCGGGACGGGCCGCGGGCCGAGTGACGCCGGCCTGCTGCTCGGTTACCTGGAGCGCCGGGTAGCGGGCGGGATGTGGTGCTTCTACCTGTGCCTGTGGGGCGCGCCCGAGTCCGTGGTTGCCGGCCACCGGGAGGAGTTGGCCTCGTCGGCTCTTGTGGCCATTGAGGCGTCGGTCGCCGCGTGCCTGGCGTCGCCGCCCGCGGGGGTAGTCGAGCCCACGCAACTGCTGCTGCGGTTCGCGCTTGAGGCGGACCGTGCCGTGCCCGGGTGCGAGGTCCGGCCGGTGGACCGGTACTCGTTCTCGGCGGGGAGATGGTGGGAGAGCCCGAACCGGCCCGGACCCGCACCGGGTCCGGACATGTGATCTGCTCCCCGGCGCCGTACCCTGGCACCCTCAAGTGGTCAACTCGCGGAGCTGAGTGACGCGATCAAACGCGAGTCGGTGTTGGTCACGCAGCCGCGGGGAGAGGGCGGTCTCTCATTGCTGGTGGGACGCCGAACCGCTGTATCCGGCGCGATTTCCAGGCCGCGACACTCTGTGCGCGCAGGTGAGCTCCGTCGTTCGGCGGTGCAAGCGGAAGCGATGGGCATGGGTCCAGGTTGGGTCCGTTTGTGTGTTAGGTTGCGCGGCGTTCCGGCTGGCATCCGCTCGAAAGTTGTTTTAGAATCGCGACTTAACTGGTACGGGGCGTGCCCGTGCCACTACGGTGTTAGATTGCGCCGGCGCAATCTAATTCCATGTTCGGCGGCAAAGGAGCTCGGATGGGCCTGGGCTACTGCCAGAAGTGCGGTTCGGACCAGGGCGTCGCCCTCGCTTGCCGGCATGTCGTGGCCGCCATCACGGCATCAGCCCCGCGGCTCGGCGCTGAGTACCGGGAGTATCGGGACGAGGGCGAGCCGGGCCGGGAGCCGGTTCTGGGCGCGGCGTTCTGCCGGGAGTGCATCGACCGCTGGTCCCTGCCGCCGTCCGGGACGCCGGCCATGTGGGCCGTGGTGGACGCGGCAGCCGGCGAGGTCGAGGGCGTGTGCGGCGGCTGTTTGCGGAGGTGGCTGGCCGCCCCGGACGCCGAACCCGGCGCTGCACCGGACCCGGCCACGTGATTCGTTTGTGGTAGCTCACCACGCGTCGTGGAGGCTGCGGGTGTCGCAGCCGGGCCGGTGAGCTTATTGTTCGGCAACCCCGAGGGCGCCGATGGGTTTCATACCGGCAGACGCACGTTGGTACCTCGCCGATGTGGTGCTGGAGCACCGGAATGACGACGACGCTGAGAATCTCGTATACGTCAACACACATTTAATCGAAGCTGATTCCCCCGACGTGGCTTACGATA
>DASWYH010001245.1:0-2555 GCA_036405095.1 Gemmata sp.
CGGTAACAGGGCCGCGATTGCACCCGTGAAAGCCGTTCTGAAGGGCCAGGCCCCGGCGCTGCTGAAGGCCGAGGCGCTGCGCACGCTGGCCGTGTTCGACGTGGCCGCTGCCCGCAAGGAAGCCGAACCGCTGCTCGATCAGGCCGACCCGACGCTGCTCGCGGAAGCGGTCGCGGTGCTGTCCGCAACGAAGCCCGGGGCGAAGCTGATCGCCGAGCGGTACGTGGCGAAAAAGTTGCCCCGCGAGTTCTTCCCCCAGGTGAACGAGGCGCTGAACAAGTTCCCCGACGAAACGGCCTTCGTGCTGGCCGGGTTGGACCACCAGTTCCTCCCGCGCCTCAAGAAGACCGTTGCGGACCCCGTTCTGGCGAAGCTCCGGGTGGATGTGCTCCGCGGCGGGTTGCTCCTTTCGCTCGAACCCGGGCAGGTGGACAAGATCCGCACCCAGGTGGCCCAGAAGGGGGACCCGCAGAAGGGCAAGGAGCTGTACCTGAACACGAAGGCGCTCGCGTGCGCGACGTGTCACCGGCTCGAAGGGGTCGGCGGTGCGGTCGGCCCGGACCTGACCCGCGTGTGGGACACGCACAGCGTCGAGAAGATCCTCGAATCGATCGTGGAGCCGAGCAAGGAGATCAAGGAAGGGTTCCAGACGTACCGGCTGACCACCCTCGACAGCAAGGTCTACACCGGATTGAAGATCAAAGACGATTCCAAGGAGGTGGTCCTCCGCGACGCCACCGGGCGCGACATCCGCGTGGACAAGGACGACGTAGAATCGCTGACCCCGAGCAAGCTGTCGCTGATGCCGGACAACGTGGTGTCTCAGCTCACCTACGACCAGTTCATCAACCTGCTCGCGTTCCTGAAGAGCAAGAGCCAACAGGAGGCGCTGCGGGGGCTGGTCGTGGACGCCGCGTTCGCCCCGTCGCCGTCGGCAGAGGTCGCCTCGGTCAAAGCGGAATCGGTCGCGGAAAGCGTGTGGACGTTCTTTGCCGCGGAGCCGAACGGCAAGCTCGACCTGAAGGCCGCGTTCGCGGAACCGAACGCGCCGGCGGTCCACGTCCGAACTTACGTTTTCGCCCCAACGAAGCAGAAGGCGAAGTTCGCGGTGGACAGCGAGAACCCGTGGCGCGTGTGGGTGAACGGAGCGACCGCGCAACCGAGCCCGACCTTCGAGGTCGAGCTGAAGCAGGGGTGGAACGTCGTTCTGATAAAGGTGGCAAACGGCGGCAAGCCCGCGGCCCTGGGCGTCCGCGTGACCGGCGACGGGCTGCGCACCGCAGCCAAGCCCGATGCCCCCCCGGCGGCCGGCGCGAGCGGCCGATAAACCGGGATGAACCGTATATGGGATCGAAGTCGGGATCAAGCCCCGCTTCGCTCCCGCGGAGGCGCGCGGACGCGTGAACCCGCCGAGGGCGCTTGGGCACAAGCCGCAACCAACGAGTGCGATGTGTGAGCGCGGGAGCACCGCAACGCTCACACGCCCCCGTCAACTGGGCCGGTCCCGCGTGACACCGCCGCTGATGCGCGGATCAGTAGATCCCGCCGTGGATGCGTTCGGGGGTGAGGTGCCCCGGCTGGTCGTTGAACCAGAACCGGCGCCACTCGTTCTGGATCTGGCGCAGATCTTCCGATTGATACAGCAGTTGCTGCATCCGGATGTTCGGGTCGCTGGAGTACTGGTTGATCAGGCACCCGCTGTTGGCCGTCAGGGCGGTGGCCGCGATCAGGGCCAGCAGCAGTTTGCGGAATGCGAGTTTGCGGGCCATGTCCGTGCCTCCGTGCGCCGGTGTACGTTGCTCGCTGAGCGGTGTCACACGTCCCCCACGCTGACAACCGCCCTGCGAGCCGTACCCCATTTATCGGCGCCACCCGCACAGCCCTTGAACCCATTTCCGTTTTTCTAACCCACACAACTGGAGCCGGCGCCGGGCGAACCTGGAACCGCGTGCCGCTGTCTTGCCGGAGAGCGGCTTGTGCGTAAATTGAAAGGACCCCTGGCGGGGTAGCTCAGAGGTTAGAGCACTCGCTTCATAAGCGAGGAGTCGTGGGTTCAATTCCCACCCCCGCTACTCAAACACAACCCCTGGATTTTCCAGGGGTTGCGTCGTTTTCAGGGGTGATTCAAGTTCAGCGCCGTTTCGGGCCATTGTGACTTTATTCCGCAAAGTGAGCTTGCCCCGTGCCGTTGTGCGGTGCTGGCACATTCAATTCTTAATATCGTGCAGATAGTAATATGTTGAAATACGGGGTGGGTTATGGGCCGGGAAACGGGGCGCAAGGGACGCCAAGCGGGTGTGGTGCTCTGGTTGCTCCATTTATCTTACGGGAAGGCACGCGACCGATGCGGACAAAGAGCCGGGGAAGTTCGTAGCCACCCTGCAGTGGGGACCGTCACGGCCGGTCAGCAGATCGCCACCGTCGCGACCTCCGGCCGGGACGTGTGGGCCGCAACCGGGCCAAGACTCGCAGATGACCTCCGGTTCGGCCCGGTGCGTGCGGCGGTCCGGTTGACGATTGTAACGAGTGCTGCTGTGGTAAGGGCGTAACCCGTG
>DASWYH010001246.1:0-7239 GCA_036405095.1 Gemmata sp.
TCGTCGGCCGGCTCCTCGGGCGCGAGGAGCCGCGGAAGATCCGCGAGGTCACCGGGCGAGTGTCCGAGGTGATCCACGCCGCCCCCATCAGCCTCCGGCACCTGTACACCGCCATCCGAACCGAGTTCCGCAGCGCGGTGAAGGCCGCGGTCCACCCGCTCACCGCCGCGGAGCTGTACAAGGAAGGGAACGACATCCGGGACCAGGTGGCCAGCGACATCCGCCAGCGGATGACCCGCACCCTTGACTCTTATGGGCTGTTCCTCAATCGGGTGTCCGCGTTCGAGTTCATCTGCCCGCAGTACGCCAGTGACCGGGAACGGGATCTCCAGATCACCCGCGGACGGGACGATTTGCCGCGCCGCCAGGCGCAGGCCGAGATCAACAAGGCGCAGGCCGAGATCACCCAGGGGGAGCGGATCGAGGCGCTCACCCGGGACGGTGCGTTCACCCGCACCACCCTGGAAGTGCAGGGCGAAACGGCCCGGACCCAGGACCGGCTCGCGGCCGAGGCCCAGGCCCGGCAGCAGGAGGCCGAGGCCGCTGCCCGCGAGCACGGGCGCGAACAACTGGCGTTCGACTCCCGGCTCGAAACGCGGCTTGAAGACGAGCGCAAGCGGCGCGAGCTGGAACTGGACCTGGAGCGGCGCCAGCGCGAGGACGGGCTCACTGTCGCCAAGGTGCGCCAGCTCGCCGAGATCGAACAGGCCCGCAAGCTCGGGGAGCTGGCCGCCTACGCCGGCGCGGTCAAGGAACTCGACCCGGTCAAGATCCAGTTGCTCCTCGCGGCCATCAACCCGCAGCTCGCGACCCTCTGGGCGGCCACCCAGCAGCGCGCGGCGAACGAGAACGTGATCCGGTTGCTGGAGACCCACCGGGACCAGTTGGCGCAGGCGACCGCGCAGAGCAGCACCGCGACCACCGAGTTCAATCGGGAGGTGGCGGCGCTGTTCGCCGGGGCGCTCGGCGTCCACCGCGAGCCGCCCCCCCAGCTCAGCGCGAGCGGGGCGAAGGGGGCGAGCCCGCCCGCGCCGCCCCCCCCGATCGTGGTGACCCCGACCGTGGTCCCGCCGACGGGAAACAACGTCGGGGCTCACCCCGGCGGCCGAGTGCCGAACGACGCGACCCAACCGATGGGCCGCGCCGGCGAGGCGCCCCCGGACGACCCGACCCAGCCCCTTTAGGAGCCGGCCGTGACTCCCGTACCAGCGCTCCCGGACCCGGCCGAGCTTCCGCACACCGCAATCGACCCCGTGGAAGGGGGACCGGGCGCGGGTTCGCCCCCTCCCACCTCGGGGGCTACGCCGGCACTGGCGCCGGTCCGCGACCCGTTCGGGACCGCAGACGCGCCCCCCGCTCTGGCGGGCCACGCGCCCGACGAGTACGTCCCGCGCCGCGCGCTCGAATCCGGTGGGATGGGCGACGTGTCGATTGCGTCCCGGGCCGCGCGCCCCGGTGAGTGGGTCGCGCTGAAGCGCCCCGGCGCGGCTTACCGGACCCACTCGTTCGTGCGGGCACAATTCGACCGCGAGGCCGAACTGGCGCTCGAACTAGATCACCCGAACCTGGTTCGCGGGTTGCGGCAAGGGACCGGGCCGGCGGGTCCGTGGTTGGCCCTGGAGTACGTCCCCGGGCCGGCGGGATTCGATCCCCCGGACTGGCCCGCGGACCTGCCGCACGCGCCCGTTTCGTGGTACACGGTCGTGCGGGCGCAAGGGGCGTTCCCCGAGCGCCGGGTGATCGAGATGGGCGTTCGCCTGAGCGGGGCGCTCGCAGTGCTGCACGGGGACCACCGCCACGTTCACGGGGACATCAGCCCGCGGAACGTGCTGCTCCGGCCCGACGGGGAACCGGTGCTGATCGACTTCGGGCTGGCCCGCCCGCTCGGCTCGGCCCCGGGGGCGACCGCCCCGTTCCGGCTCCAGCGCGCACACTTTGCGGCCCCCGAGGTGCAGGCGAACCTCGCGCACACGGACCCGCGGGCCGACGTGTTCTCGCTCGGCGCGGCGCTGATTTACGCGGTCACCGGCGTATTCGGTGTATCTGCCACTCCGGACCAGATCCCCGTTCTGTCCCGCGCGGCGTTGCTCCGGGCGACGGCAACGGACCCCGCTCACCGATACCCCAGCGCCGCCGAGTTCGGCGCGGCCCTGAAGGCGCTTCTCGTACCGCCTCCGAACCCGGTGCCGACCGCGCCCCCGGACACGGGCGGGGTCCGCCTGCTCGGACCGCCCCCGGCGAGCGGCCCGACCGAGCCGATTCGCGTGGCCCCGCCGACGGGCCGGCAGTCCCCGATCCGGGTCGGGAACTCGCCCTCGCCTCCCGCGCCTGCGCCGGCACCCGGGGTCATCCGGATCAACAACCCGCCCCGGCGCGGTGACGAGCAGACGGGCTGATACCGAGCCCCGACGTTTCGCGGTGCTTCGTGTGGGAGCGTTTTTGTCGCGCGGTGCGGGGGGAGAATGACCGCTGCTGTGATACTCCGTGTTGTCGAAGGGGACCTCGACCGGTCGGCTTACGTCTTCGTGGACCCCGTCGAGGTCACGCTGGGACGCGGCGCGGGTGCGGGCATTCGCATTCCCGAGGCGGAGCGGTACAACCACGTTTCGCGGACGCACTGCCGCCTCGTGATCGCGCCCCCGAGCGTTACTGCGTTTGACGCGGGGGGCCGGCACGGAACCCACGTGAACGGTGTCCAGATTCCCGCCGGGAGCGCGGGGCGCCCGCTCGTGGACGGGGACGAACTGCGACTGGGTGCGTTAAACCCCGGCGGCGGAGTCGTGTTCCGAGTTTCCTGTACCGGCGCAGTGGCCTGCGGCGGGTGCGGTCAACTCCTCGACCGGGCGGGCGTTTTGGGCGGGCGCGTCACTCCCGCCGGGTTGGTGTGTGCGGGTTGCACGACTCCGCCGAGCGGAGGGGCCGACCCCGCAGCCCCGGCGACCTGTCCGGGGTGCCGCGCGCCGGGGCCGGGGGTGTGCAAAGCGTGCCGAGAAGACCCGCTGAAACTGGCCGAACAGGTCGTGGCGAATGAGCCGGCGCTCGCGGGCTGGAGCCTCGGCCGACGGTTGGGGAAAGGTGGCGCGGGCGCGGTCTACCTCCTCAGCTCGCGGAGACCGGGCGCCCCTGTTGCGCTCAAACTCGTGCTGGCTGCAACGACACCCTACGAGCGTGCCATATGTGAGCGCGAGGTGCGCTACACGGCCCAGCTCGCGCACCCGAACCTGATCCGGTTCGGCGCGCCGGGCTGCTGGAACGGGGTCGTATATTTCACGATGGACTACTGCCCGGGGGGGAGCCTCTTTGAGCGGCTGAAGAGCCGCGGGCGCCCGCTGGGGCAGCGGGAGGCGGTGCGGATCGCGGTGCAGGTGCTCGACGCACTCGTTTATCTGCACCAGTTGCCGGTGTCGGACCCGCCCCCACCCGGCGCTCCGGGACCGGCCGTCGGGCTGGTTCACCGGGACATCAAACCCGGGAACGTGCTGCTGTCCGACGAGTCCACGGGCGCGCGGGTCCGGGTCAGCGACCTGGGGCTCGCGAAAGCCTTTCAGTACGCCGGGCACAGCGGGGTCACGGCCCCGACGCAAGACCCCATCGGCACCCCGCCGTTCATGTCCCGCTGGCAACTCGATCGGTTCAAGTGGGCCGGGCCGGAGGTCGATGTGTGGGCGACCGCGGCGACCCTGTACTTCGCGCTTTCGGGTCGGTCCCCACGCACGTTCGGTTCCGGGACGGCTGCAGAGGTGATTCGGGACACGGCGCCGGTCCCGATCTCCCGGCGGCTCGGGGACCTCCGGCGACTCCTGGGCGCCCGTGAACTGCCGGAGCTCCCCGAGCGCCTCATGCAACTGATCGACGAGGCACTCCGGGACGACCGGCCGCACACGTTCACGGCCGCGGGGCTGCGCGCGGAACTGCTCCCCTTCGGCTGATTTTCCGTCAGGCCGCCACGGTCGCCTTCTCGGCGAGGAGGTGCTGAACTTCTTCGAGGCGCCAGCCGATCCACAACACGTTCGGGAGCCGGATCGTTTCTTTCTCCGCGCCCGAGGTCCGCACGATCAGGTCGCCCGAGAAGAAGCCCAACAGCCAGTGGCGGAACAGGTCGTCCCGCTGCTTCTCGAACGACAGTCCGGTCGTGTCGAAGGTGCGGATCGACGCGCCCACGTGCTCACACACGCGGATCTGTCCCGGCGTAATCACGATGTACGTGCGCTGGTCGAAGATGAACACCGAAACGGCCCACAGGACGAACACCACGCTCGCGATGAACAGATACCCGGCCATGTTGATGTAGATGTGCAGCCCGTTGAGCGCGCCGAGCAGTTTGTCCCACCCGGACGGGATCAGCGTGATGAGCAGCGCCAGAACCAGGACCATCAGCAGCACGAGGAACGACCACAGCCCGCGGAGCGGCACGTTCGTAATGACCACCGTCAGGAGCAGCACGACACAGAACATCGGCCCCATCCACGCGTGCTGCGAGACGTGAGTCGGGAACGACGGATTGTCCCCCGCTTCTTTCGTGGCCTGAACGGCCTGGTTGAGTGACTTGGTGGGAGGGTTCTTGATTGCCAGTTCGTAAGTTGTGGTTTCCGTCTCCGGGCCACCTTTGCTGACGGTCACCTTCGAGCCCGGCGGCACGATGGCGAGCCGATGGCCCTCGCTCCCGGTCCAGGCCGCAAACCCGAACCCGAGCAACCAGATCGGCCACCAGTAGAACAGCATCGAGTGGCTGATGAGCGTGATCTCCCGCCGGTGCGGGGTGGCGGGTGCGGGCGCGGCTCCGGTGGGCGGCTGCTTCATGTCGCTGGACATCGTGTGCGGCTTTCGGCTGAGGGTGCGGCGCTCGGTCGGGCCACGCGGCCCGATAAGGTAACGGGTGATTCGGCCGTTACGGGCCGGAATTTTGGGGGAATCGCGCTCAGGGTAGGCCCGTGACAATCCGCTGTCAAGCGCCGAGCGTCACCGCCCTTCGGCGAATGGGTCCACACGTTGTTTCACACGGAACGACTGGTGGCACCGGTTGCACGAGTTGGCGACCCCGGCCAGCGCCGCCCGCGCCTGGAGGTAATCCTTGGTCGCCGCGGCCCGCGCGAGTTCCGTGGCGCGGTCGCGGAGTTCCGCCGCGTGGGTCAGCCACGGCCCCTGGCCTTCCTTCGTTTTCGGGGGGCGCATCATCAGCAGGTTGCCCGTTTCGGCGAGCAACAGCGCTTGCCCGCGGGCGAACCCCCACGCTGCCGCGTCCTGGGGCTTGGCCGACAGCAGCTTCCCGATAGCGCGGGTGTTCGGATCGGCGAGCCCCTCCATGAGCAGCTTCGTTTCGGCCACCGGTTCGAGCTTCAGCGCGGGCCGGGGTGCCGGCTGCGACTGCGCAACCGGTACAAACCCGCACACCAACCCGAACAGGACCGCTGCGCACCAGAACCGCACCGGCTTCATGGTGAAAACCTTCTGAAGTGTTGCAGGGCTTTCTCGGATTGGTCATTGGTCATTGGTTATCTCACCCGATACTGCTCGAAAATCCATTCAAGCCTGAGCCAACTTAAACACTCTCGGAGAGGGCACCGAAACTCAGCGGTCTCAACCCACAGCGGAACTCCTGACGCCTTCCCCAACGACCAACGATCAATGACACATGACCGACCTGACCACCCTGATATCAGTCCGGCAATTCGAGTTGGACCGCGTCCCCGACCACGTGAACCGGGTACGCGCCGATCTTCACCTTCGGATTGTCGGCCCAGGCGCCGTCCGCGAGGCGGAACCGCCAATAGTGCCAGGGGCACGTCACGCACCCGTCCTCGACGAACCCACCCGACAGGGACGCCCCCATATGTGGGCAGAAGTCGTCCACCGCGAAGAACGAGCCCTTGACGTTAAAAATCGCCACGTCCTTTTTGAGCACAGTGACCACCACACTCCCGCCGTCCGGGATGTCGGCCACTTGCGCCACAGTCACCCTTTGGGGCACGTTCAGGCTCCTTCGGCTGCGCGGATGTCCGCTACCACTTTACCAAACTATCTTAGTCAGCGGGAACGCCCCTTCGGAACACGCACGAAGTCCAACATGCTCGAAGTCGAAGTGAAGTACCGGAACGCGGACCGCACGGCGGTGGTCGCCACGCTCCTCAATTGGGGCGCGGTGCTGGCCCAGGACCGCACCGATGTGGACCTCTATTTTCGGGCGCCAGACCGCGACCTCAAGGCCACGGACGAGGCGTTCCGGCTCCGCCGCACCGGGGCGAAGAACTGCCTGACCTACAAAGGCCCGCGGCGCGACACCGAGACCAAAACGCGCCCCGAGATCGAAGTGCCGCTCGCCGACGGCGACCCGACCGCGGCCGACGCGGAGCGACTCCTCGCCGCGCTCGGGTACGCGCCGGTGACCGCGGTCAAAAAGAAGCGCCGCGTGTACCGCTTCACCAGGGACGGTTTCGAGCTAGAAGCGTGCTTTGACAACGTGGACCGCGTGGGGGATTTCGTGGAGCTGGAAATTGTCGCCCCGGAAGCGCAATACGAGGCCGCGAAAGCCGTTCTCCTCGCTGCGGCGGGCGAGTTGGGGCTCACAGAGCAGGAACCGCGCTCGTACCTCACGATGGTGCTCGAAGCGCAGGCGAGCGGCGCGGGGTGAACCGCCCCGGCCGTTAACTTTCGCCCGCCCCTTATAACGAACCGACGGATTGTCTCATGGTCCCTCCAATCGCGCCGAGGATCGCCGACGTGCGGAAGGCCGTTGCGGTAGCGCGCGGGCGCGGCCTGACGATCGGCCTCGTGCCCACGATGGGCGCACTCCACGAGGGCCACGCGGCACTCGTGCGGGCGGCCCGCCGGGCGACCGATTTTGTGGTCGTCTCGATCTTCGTGAACCCGACACAGTTCGGGCCAAAAGAAGACTTTGCCAAATACCCGCGCACGCTCGCCGACGATCAAAAGTTGTGCGCCGAAGCCGGGGCCGGTCTGATCTTCGCACCCGAGGTCGAAGAAATGTACCCGGCCGGTGCGGCCACGTTCGTGGACGTTGCGCGGCTCGGCGACCATCTGTGCGGGGCGAGCCGGCCGGGGCACTTCCGCGGCGTGTGTACGGTCGTGCTGAAGCTGTTCAACGTCGTCGCGCCGGATGTCGCGTTCTTCGGCGCAAAAGACTACCAGCAAGCCCGTATCATCGTGCAGATGGCGCGCGACCTGAACGTGCCCGTGGAGGTGCGCGTCGAGCCCACGGTGCGCGAGCCGGACGGGCTGGCG
>DASWYH010001247.1:0-2492 GCA_036405095.1 Gemmata sp.
GGAGTAGTGCCGGTTCGGCTCAGACCGAACCGGGCGCGGCCGGGGACCTCGTGGGCGTAATCGCTCGTGGGCCGTCCCCTCGCCCCGTAACCCCCTCGCCTCCCAGCTCACACCCCGTTGCCGCTGGCGAACACGCCCGCGGGCGCCCCGCCCACGGCGCTCGCGTCCCGGCCCTCGGGCACGCTCACCCCGGCCGCGTCGCCCGCACCCGTGTGCTCGGCCAGCCAGCACGCCAGGGCCACTCCCATCACGATGTCGTCGTGCTGGGAGTGCTCGGCCCCATAGGTCACGTTCTTCGACCGCGTCACGTGCTCCCGGAACGCCTGGAGCTCCTTCTCGAACCGCCCGATGAGCGGCAGCGCGCCCTTGGTGTTCGGGGCCTGCCACTTGAGCAGGTCGTTCTCCAGGAGCACCACGAGCGTGGACACCAGCTCCTTCTTGGGCACGTGCCAGGAGCCGTCCTTCGTCTCCTCGGGGGTCGAGATCGAGTGCCCGGCGGTAATGCACACGGGGTGCAGCCGGGCCTGCACCTTCGCGGCCTGCACCTGCTCGATCACCGCCATCCCGACCCCGGTGTAGTCCGCGGCCAGCGTGGTCCACGTGAGGGCCGGCTGCTCGAACAGGGCCTTCACGTCGCCGATCACCGAGCGCTCGCCGGGCCGGGTCGCGGTGTACCGGGTGCCCAGCTCCCAGCTCGCGAGCCACCGCACCGCGTAACTGAACCGGCGCTTGGCCACGGGCCGGTCGAGCTTGCGGCGCCCGACGGTGGCCAGGACGGAGAAGTCCGCGGCCTTGCCCAGGTCGAGGCCGGAGAACAGCTTCTCGGGGGGCGCGGCCATCAGATGCCCGCCCCGTCGGTGAGCTCGGGGCCGTAGCTCAGTTCCGAGACCGGCTTCACGGCCCCGTCGTAGGCGGGGGCGGCAGGCGTGAGCACGAGGGCGGAAGGGGTGAGCGCGAGCCCCGCCGGGACAACGAGCCACGGGCCCGCCTTGGCCGACTTCAGCGCCGCCGCCGCCACGGCACGACGCTCGGGCGCCCCGACGAGCGGCCACAGCTGTTCGTCGGTGAGCGGCGGGAACGCCCACCCGCGGAGCCGCTCCTCGGCGCGCCAGACGCGCGAGGCCAGTACGTAGCGGCCCCGCCGGCGGAGCCCGACGCGGGCCCACGGCGCCCACCCGATCGGCGGCTTGGTCCGCTGCCACGGCTCGGTGAGCCCGTGGCGCCACCGCAGGTACGCTCGCGCCAGTCGCTTCAGCATCGCGCTCACTCCCACAGCCCGCCCCTCGGGGTGACTTCGTAATCGTGCCGGCCGCCGTCGCGGTGCCACGGGTCCGCCCGCCAGTCCGGGTCGGAGGCGGCCGGGTGCGGGCGCCCGCACCTCAGCACGCAGTCGCCGAACGGGTCGTGCCACGCGGCGCAGTCGGGGCACCCGGTCATCGCTCACACCGTGTGAGTGCCTTCGACGCCGCGCTCGACTCGCTTGAGCGTTCTCGCGTGCAGCGCGTTCACGGCACGCTCAAGATGCATAATCGCATCATCGTTTTCCGGGCACGCGAAGGGCCCGCTCTGGAACCCCTTGAGCCGATCGATCACCACGGCGAGCAGCGCCTCGTGGGTCACGCCGTTGGTGCCGACCTCGGGGATCGGGCCGTTCTGGAACAGCACCGTGGAGTGCTGCGCCGGCTGACCGTGCCGCGCCGTCCACGGGTCGGACGGATTCGTTCGGCTGTTGAAACCCGTGATCTGGTACAGGTGACACGCGCCACCCGCCCCCGGCTCGTCGAGGACCTCGATCTTGAGTGCCTCGTTGCACCCGTTCACCTTGTGTGTCGTGATTTCGCGCTCTGCCACGTTTAAGCCCCCAGGTCGAACAGCGGCTCGATCCCGTCGCACCGCGCGCCGTGGATCACCGCCTGGCTGAACACGCTGTCAATCGAGTCCAGGAACTTCAGGAAGTACTCCTGCTGGAACCAGCGCTCGCCCAGCTCGGCCCGCTCGTCCTCCAGGAACGCGGGCGTGATCCGCGGGATCTGGCTCGCCGGGACCGCGGTCCGGCTCCACGGCTCGTGCAGCTTGGCCCGCCGCTTCAGCCCCTCCGCGCTGTCGTCCCAGATGTCGAAGAACCAGCCCGAGTTCCCGAACGGCGTGGAGAGGGTGAGCAGCGCCCCCTTCGACACCGCGAGCATCGGGCGCACGCTCTTGTACAGCTCGTCCGAGACCCGGCTCCCCTCGTCGATCACCACCAGCCGCGGGGCGCTGAACCCGACCACGCCCTCCTGGCTGTCGGGCAGCGAGATCACCCGGCTCCCGTTGGCCAGCTCGAGGCTCGTCTTCGTGTCCGCGACCTCGGGCACCGGGGAGCCCAGCGCCCGGTAGAACTCGCGCACCTTGCGGAGCATCTCCATCGACTGCCGCATCGTGGGGCAGAACACCAGGCAGTCGGCCCGCGGGTACAGCAGGGCCTCGCGCACCACCCGGGCCGCGGTGCAGGT
>DASWYH010001248.1:0-15458 GCA_036405095.1 Gemmata sp.
GAGGCACTGCGGGCGCAGGCCCCGGAACTCGACGACCAGGCGAAGCTCGCGCTGGAGCGCCTGTCGGCCGCGCGGGGCATGCTCCGCGGGCACCTCAACGAGTTGAACGAGTTCGCTCGCACCAGCCGCGCGGACCTCGAAGCGGCGCGCGCCCAGGTCCGCGAAGAGGCCGAGCGGTTGCGCGAGAGGAACGAGGCGCTCGACCGCGCGCGGGACGAGCACCGGCTCGCGGTCACGGCGTTCCGGCAGCAGCTCATCGAGTGGCAGGGCACCGTCGCGGACATGCGCCGGCTCCTGTCGTCCAGTGAGAACCGGCTCGACGCGAAGCAGACCGCCGCGGCCGAGGCCGCGACCGCCGCAACCGACGCCGCCCGCCAGCTCGCCGAAGAGACCGACCGGCTCCGGCGCGAGCGGGAAGAGCTCAGCGTCCGGCGCACCGAGGTCGAGCGGCACCTGTCCGACATGCGCGAGTGGTACCGGAAGAAGCTCCGCGAACTCGCCCAGTCGCGAGCGGAAGGGGGCCGGCGCAAAGCCGACGACCTCCCGCCCGACCCGCCGAGCGCGCCCAAACTTCACGACCCCGGTCCGCAGGCCCCCGAAACGCCGCTGCGCCTCCCGCCGGCGGCCCTGGAAGCGGAACTCGAACCCGGGGACGTGCAGCTCGGGGAGCTGCTGCGCTCGCTCGGGCTGGTCGATGCGGAGACGCTCACCGCCCTCTGGGAAGAGGCCACGCGGCAGCGCCGGACGCTGCGCCAGGTGCTGCTCGCGAGCGGGGCCATCACCTTGTACCAGCTCGCGCTGATCGAGGCCGGCAACCTGGACGCCCTGGTGCTCGGGCGGTTCCGCGTCGTTGACCGGCTCCGGGTCACCCCGAAGGAGGCCATCTACCGCGTGTTTGACCCCAAGCGCGCGGGCGAGCGCTCCGGCGGGTTGTACCTGCTGCGACACCTGAGCGAAGCGGAGATGCAGAGCGCGGTTCACCCCGACGAGTTCCGTCAGCGCTTCTCCGCGGCCCGCGACGCCGCGCACCCGAACCTCGCAGGCGTGGTGGAAGTTCTGGAGATCAACGGCCGCCCGGCGGTGCTCCTGGAGTGGCTCACGGGCCTGTTCAGCGCCGACTGGCCCCCGTATGCGGCTCACCCGGGGTGCTGGGTGCGGCTCGCGACGATGGCCGCCGGCGCCCTTGATGCCGCGCACCGCATCGGGTTGGTTCACGGGCGGCTCACGTCGGACTCGATGGTGTTAACGCCCGAGGGCGTATTGAAGGTGACGGATTTCGGGGAACCCGCCTGGCTGGCGCCGGTTCACACGGCGGGCGGTGAGCCCTCTGTTGCCGCTGATCTCCGCGCGTTCGGACAGGTCGCGTTCGGATGGTCGCAGTTGGCCGGCAAGAAGCGGGTGGCGCGCTCCAAAGGGTTCCCGGAAGCGCTGTGGGGCGTCATCCGGCGCCTCGAAGCCGATGCGGAACCGCCGATGGCGGATACTGTGGCGCTGGACCAGCCGTACCAGTCGGCGGCAGAGCTGCTCAGCGACCTCCAGCGGATCGCACGCGATACGCCGTTCAGTGACGACGCCTGGGAAAAGCTGCTGAAGCACGTTCTGGACAACGCCCCCGATGTCGCGGTCAGCTTGAAAAAGGCGGGGTGAGTGGCCCGGAGTGTGTGCGCAAGTCGCCACGAGCGGACACTCCGGTCCGAACCGCAAGTCAGCGCCGCGCGCCACCCACGGTTGACATCTGCGCGGAGAACAGCTTCAACATTGCTGCGTTGAACGCGGGGATGTCGGACGGCTGCCGGCTCGTTACCCAGTTGCGATCCTCGGCCACTTCCAGATCGAACCAGTTGCCGCCGGCGTTAACCACGTCGTCGCGAATGGTGTGGTAACCGGTCAGCGTGCGCCCGCGAACCAGCCCGGCGGAGATCAGTTCCCACGGGGCATGGCAAATCGCGCCGATCGGCTTGCCGGCTTGATCCGCGGATTTCAGGAACGCCTGGACATCGGGCGAGGCCCTGAGCGCGTCGGCGTTCAGCGCGCCGCCGGGGAGCAGCACGCCGTCGAAGGCGTCGGCCGTTGTTTCGGACACGAGGTGATCCACCGGAACGGTGCCCGCCTTCTCCTGATGCTTGACGCCCTGAATCTCCCCGCGCTTGATCGAAAGAATCGTGACCTGCGCGCCGGCGCTTTTCAGCGCCTTCACTGGGAGAGTCAGTTCGGACTCTTCGAACCCGTCGGTTGCGAGTACGGCCACGCGGAACCCGTTCAGTTCGATCATAATCATGTCCCCCAATTAAGCTGAGATGTCGGTTTCAAGAATTTAAGCGGATCATGGATGGTAATCGGTAGGTAAATACGCAAGAAGAATAAGCTAGCGTTGGGCGACACCGGGCCTTCTGCGGCTCTCACCGGCTGCGTACCACGAAACACGTGAAACGACTGGATTCCATTTCCAAGTACACTCCTTCCGACGCAACCGTCGTGCCGGTACGAGTCCGCACCGAGCGGCTCTTGGCTCTTTCCTAACAGATTCCGGAATCGCCCCGTGTTACCGGCCCTTCGGCACAGTCATTGCGGCCCGTTAAATGGAGGGCTACCGAAATGAGCGAACACCTGACCGGAACGAAGCGGGGGGAAGTGGTTGTCGTGACGGGGGCGTCGGCCGGTATCGGGCGCGCCACGGTCCGAGAGTTCGCGAAACACGGCGCCCGCATCGGGCTGATCGCCCGCGGGCGCGACGGTTTGGAAGCGGCAAAGCAGGAAATCGAAGCCGCCGGGGGAACGGCGCTGGTGCTGCCGGCGGACGTGGCCGATGCCGAACAGGTGGACCGGGCCGCGGAGCGCGTCGAAAACGAACTCGGCCCCATTGACGTGTGGGTGAACGACGCGATGGCAGCGGTGTTCTCACCCGTAAAGAAGATGAGCGCGGCAGACTTCCGCCGGGTTACAGAGGTAACGTACCTGGGGTTCGTGCATGGCACCCTCGCGGCGCTGCGGCACATGCTGCCGCGGGACCGCGGCATGATCGTGCAAGTCGGGTCGGCGCTGGCTTATCGCGGTATCCCACTCCAGGCCGCCTATTGCGGAGCGAAACACGCGATCCAGGGCTTTACCGAGTCGCTCCGCTGTGAGCTGATCCACGACAACAGCAACGTGAAGGTGACGATGGTCCACATGCCGGCGGTGAACACGCCGCAGCACTCGTGGGCCAAGAACCGGATGCCCCTCCGCCCGCAACCCGTACCGCCCATTTATCAGCCCGAAGTGTGCGCCCGGGCGATCCACTACGCCGCGCACCACTACCGGCGCGAGTGGAACGTTGGCCTCATCACGGATGTCGTGATCGGCGGGAACGCGGTCCTCCCCGGTGTGGGCGATTACTACCTCGGGAAGACCGGTTACGAATCGCAAATGACCAACGAACCCGAGCACCCCGGGCGACCGGACAACTTGTACAAGCCGCTTCCCGGCGACTGGGGCGCTCACGGGCGCTTCGATGCTGTCGCCACCACGCGCTGCGAGCAATGGTGGTTCACCCGCAACCGCGGCTGGCTGGCGGTTGCCGGATTGGGACTGGCCGGGCTCGCCCTATGTGCCCGCCGCGGCAACAGCCGCGATTGATGCCCCGAGTCGCCCTCTCACCAACAACCAGGGAGAGACCTCATGCGCAGCACCTTTTCCACTTCTCACCTTGCACTCTTACTAACCGCGCCGCTCGTTCTTGCGTTCGCGAGTTCGGCGCGCGCCGTTGAAACGGATGTCGTGCGCGGTCTCGTCGTTAAAGCCGATGCGGGGGCCAAGCAAGTGACCGTCCGCCCCGCGGCCGGGCCGGACGTGGTTCTCACGGTAACGGACGCCTCGCGGATCATGGTCGGGGCCAAGGACGCGACCGTGAGGGACATCAAGCAGGGCCAGCGGGTGCGGGCCACTTACACCCTTCGAGCCGGCAAGAAAGAGGTGGTCTCTCTGCGGCCTTCGGCGACGACCAGCGCCGAGTTGCACAGCAAGGTCAAAAAGACGCTCGCCGCAGCGAAGACGTACACGTTCCAGCAAAAGGACAAGTACGCCGCGGACCTGCGAGAAGTGGGGCACACGCTCGACGACCGGATCGATCACCTCGAAGCAGAAGCGAAGGACGCAAAAGCGGACGCGAAGCAGAAACTGCAAGCCGAGATCGACGATTTGAAGAAACAACGGGGCGCGCTGAACGACCGGCTCATGACCGTCCAGTCAGCGACCGCAGACACCTGGGACGATGTCAAATCGGGGGTCAGCAAAGCCGCTTCGGACCTGGAGAAGTGGCTCAATGACCATCTGAACGGCTGATGCGTAACGGTGCTGGTCCCCACGTTTCTGATCCGCGCGCCTGCTGACGATGTCGCCTTTTAGCGAACCCCGCCCGCAAGGACGAGGGTGTCACGTCACGGACGGTTGCGGCTCATTGCTGAAGGGCCACCGTCCGTGGACCCGTGTATGAGCCGGCTCAGAGACGCACGGGACCGGCACAACTTTTCTCGCCAATTCCACCAGGGGTTGTGCCCGAAGACTCGCTTCATCCCTGGCTACCCGACGGTCGACCTCCCGGGGCTCAATACAGGGCCTCACCAAGCCACGACTCCAATTAGGAATAACTGCACACAAACTTGAGTTGCGCTTGTTAAACCGGAAGGCGCTGTCTGCTCTCCCTGACCGTGGCTTGCTGACCACCGAAAACGATTAACTTCAGAATCTACGAGTTCCTGAGGGCGCCACATGGCTGCTGACTCCGCTACCACGAACGCTACCACGCCCGAGCGAGCGGGGGCCGCGTGGGACTACCTCAAGACGGCCGGGCTGTCGCTGTACCACGCGGGCGCCAGGTGGATGGGCGACAACGCGATGCGACTGTCCGCTGCGGTCGCGATGTACACGATCCTGTCACTGTCGCCGCTGCTGGTCATCACGATCAAGGTCCTGGCGCTCGTGTTCGGTGAAGAGGTGGCTTCCGCCCACGTGCAGCGCCAGGTGACGCAGTTCCTCGGGCCGGTGGGCTCGGGTGCGGTTCGGGGAATGATTACCGAAACCGTGCGCCCCAGCGCGGGCGTCCTCGCGACCGCGATCAGCTTCGGCGTCCTGCTGTTCACCGCGTCCGGGGTGTTCACCGAACTGCGCGACGCCCTCAACGCCCTCTGGGGAATCGCGCCGCGCCCGGACCGCAAGTGGTGGGCCGCAATCCGCGACCGGTTCCAGGCGATCGGGATGGTGTTCGTGATCGGCTTTCTGCTGCTCGTTTCGCAGGTCGTCACCACCTCGATGACGGTTCTGAGCGAGTACGTTGTTGGCGGCCCCGGGTGGGCCGCCATCGTTATCGATCTGGTGGCCTCAACCCTTATTGTGACGGCCCTCTTCGGGATGATCTTCCGGTTCCTCCCGGATGTAACCCTCCAGTGGCGCGACATCGTTTTCGGGTCGGTCGCCACCGCCGTCCTGTTCAAGATCGGGCAATACATTCTCGCGCTGTACTTCACCTACGGTTCGACGGCGTCGGTCTACGGCGCCGCCGGGTCGTTCGTGGTGGTGCTCCTGTGGATCTATTACTCCTGCTGGATCCTCTTTTATGGTGCGGAACTGATCCAGATCCGCCTGGAGTGGCAGGGGCGCCGGATCGAGCCGTCCTCCGGCGCGCGACTCGCCGACGATTCTCCGAACCACAAAGGTAAAGCATGACGATTCGAGCCGTTCTCTGGAACCGCTGGGACACGGTTCGCAATAGCTATTGGTTCGTCCCTCTCTTGATGACCCTCGGGGCGGTCGCCCTCAGCTTCGTCACCCTGGAAATCGACCGCTGGTTCGCCGGCCCGCTGGGCGACGCCGGGTGGCTCTACACCGGGAGCGCCCAAGGCGCCCGGTCGGTGCTCCAGACGATCGCCACGTCGATGATCGGCGTTGCGGGCGTGGTGTTCTCGATCACGACCGTGACCCTGACACTGGCCGCGAAGCAGTTCGGCCCGCGCATTTTCCGGAACTTCATGCGCGACACCGGCACTCAGGTGGTGCTCGGCACGTTTATTAGCACGTTCATCTACTGCCTGTTGGTTCTGCGCCAGGTGCGCGGCCAGGACTCGCAGGTGGAGCAGTTCGTTCCGCAGGCGAGCATGCTGGCCGCGGTGCTGTTCGCCGGCGCCAGCTTGTGTGTGCTGATCTTCTTCATTCACCACGTCGCGGCCAAGATCCAGACGCCGAATGTGATTGCTGCGGTTGCAGAAGACCTGGTCGCGTCGGTTCGCGCCCTGTACCCGGAGGACATCGGCGGACGAGCGGACGGGGAGGAGGATGACGCGCGCCTTCGCGCGTTGATACCGAAGGCGTTCGAGGACGAAGCGGTCCCGGTTGAGTCCGATTCCACGGGGTACGTTCGGCAGATCGAAGCGAACGCGTTACTCGCCGCCGCGCGCGAGTGCGACGTAACAGTGCGAGTGGAACGGCGGCCCGGTGAGTTCGTTACCGCGGGCGACGCACTCATTCGTGTGTGGCCACCCGACCGGGTGAACGACGACCTCCGCTCACGGGTGCAAACGGCGTTCATCCTGGGGGCCCAGCGGACCCCCGTTCAGGACGTCACGTTCCCGGTGGGGCAACTGGTCGAGATCGCCACGTTGGCGCTCTCGCCCGGGATAAACGACCTCGCCACCGCGGAGATGTGCGTTGATCGGCTGGGTCAAGGGCTGTGCCTGTTTGCGGGTCGGCGGGTTCCATCTGCGTACCGCGAGGACGAGGACGGAAGGCTCCGGGTGATTGCCCCGCCGGTCGATCTGGTGCTCTTGCTGGATTCGGCGCTGGACCCGATCCGGCTGAACGGGCGCACTCAACAAACGATCATGGTCAGATTGTTGGACGCGCTTGCGGCGGTTGCCGCCCGCGCGCGTCAACCGGAGGACCGTGCGGCGGTTCTTAGCCACGCCCTTCTCGTTCACGATCAGGCGTCCGCGTGCGCGGCGAGTGAACACGACCGGAAGAAATTGGAAAGGGCGCTGAGCCGGGTCCGCCGCGCGTGTACCGCCGGCCCCGTCCGGCCGAAGTGATCCAATGGTTCTCCAAAGTTCAATGTGATTGGCAATCACGAAGGGGCACTGGGCAGAAAGGCGCGAAGAACGCTTCGGGGGTTGCGCGGGCACGAAGCGAAACGACGAAACGCTGATTCCGGGCTCATGCCTCTTGTCTCAAATCGCGCCACAGGGGATATTCAATCGATCCCACCTGCCGAGGCGCTGCCGATGCCTTCATTTTCGCACCCTCAATGTACCCGGCGCGTCGCGCTCCAGGCCGGGGCCGTCGGGTTGCTCGGTCTCGGTCTGAGCGACCTTTGCACCCTCCGCGCGGCACCGAAGGCGCGCGCGGGAGCGGTCATCTACGTGTTCCTGTCTGGCGGGTTGGCACAACACGAGAGCTTCGACCCGAAGCCCGATGCGCCCGACGCGATCCGCGGCGAGTTCAAAACGACCGCCACGAGAACCCCCGGGCTGCGGATCACGGAGCACCTACCGGGACTCGCGGCCTGTTCCGACAAGTGGTGCGTGGTCCGCTCGCTGACGCACAAATCGAACGACCACTCGCTGGGTCACCACATCATGTTAACCGGGCGCAGTGACGCACCGGTGGGGTTCAACCCGAGTAAGCCGCAGCCGACCGATCACCCGAGCCTGGCGGCCGTTGCGGGGGCGGTTACGAAAGCCCGAAACAACCTGCCGCCGGCGATCGTGCTCCCCGATCGGATCGTTCACAACACCGGGCGCGTGATTCCGGGCCAGTTCGCCGGCGTAATGGGGCGCGCGCGCGACCCGTGGGTCCTTGAGGCGAGCGCGTTCGAACCGAGGGCCTACGGCGCGTACCCGGAGTACGAGTTCGACCACCAGGAGCGTCCGTTCACACCGAAGCGGAAGGCGTTCACGATCCCCGATTTGAGCCTGCCGCAAGGCGTCGCAACCGAGCGCTTTGAGGGGCGGCTCGACGTTCTCGCGCACCTTGACAACCAGCGCAAGTCGCTCGCGGATGCGGCGAACGCGGGCGCTTTCGATCGCTCGCGCGCCGATGCGGTGAGCCTGTTGACGGATGCGAAAGTGCGAACCGCGTTCGACCTCAAAAAGGCCAGCCCCAAAGACCGCGGGCGGTACGGCGACAACGCGTTCGGCTGGTCGCTCTTGATGGCCGGGCGGCTGGTCGAGGCCGGGGTGAACTTGGTGCAAGTGAACCTCGGGAACAACGAGACCTGGGACACGCACGGGAACGCGTTCCCGCACCTGAAGGACAAGTTGCTCCCGCCCACGGACCGAGCGCTGTGTGCGCTTCTGGGCGATCTCGAACAGCGTGGGCTGCTGGATTCGACGCTCGTTGTGGTTGCCGGAGAGTTCGGGCGCACGCCGCGCCTCAGCACCCTGGCACAGCACTACAAGGGGCCGGGGCGCGACCACTGGGGCGCGGTCCAGTCGGTGCTGCTCGCCGGCGGCGGTGTGCGCGGCGATTGTGTGGTGGGCTCGTCGGACAAAAACGGCGGCTACCCGGCGACCGACCCACAGACCCCCGAGAACTTCGCTGCAACGATTTACTCGGCGCTGGGGCTGCCGAAAACGGTCGCGTGGCACGATGCGGAGAACCGCCCGCACCACCTTTACCACGCCGACCCGATGCCGGTTATGTGAGGTGTGTTGTGGTGAAACCCGGGCCTGTGCGGGTATCGTTTCCGACGATCCGAGGTCACATGGGTTACGAAGTTTGGTGAGGGTGTGGCAGATGCCGGTGTGTCGTTTCGGTGTTCGTGTGGACGCGAAGTCGAGGTGCCGGCTCTTCACGCCCTCCGCACTGCGAAAGGTGAATCAGGAGGGAACCCGCTCTGGGCGATTCAGGCGGGCTTTGCGAGCGGAGCGCTACCCGGTTTGGCCGCCTGTGCGCGTTGCGGGTGTACAACGCCGCGCCAAATTTCGGTTGTGATCGACTGTGAAAAGGGCACATCGAGCGCTCGGGCTCTTGTGGGTCAGGTGGCGTCGGGCTGTGTCATGCTCGCGCTGATGTTCGTGAGCGGGATTTTCGTTTTGTCGCGTGATCTTGTCGAGGCGCCCAGCAACTTTTCGGGGTTGCGGGTGACCATGCCGATATTCGTGTGCGAAGCGTGTGACGGTGCCGTTATCACGGCACTAACCATCCGTGCCGCGCTGAGCGTCACGCCCGAGTACGCCGCTCTTCTTCACCGCCACCCCGACGCCGTAGTTTGCCGGGAGGCGTGATATGCGCTTCAACTGTCCCGGCGCTGCCTTCAATTCGGTTTCAGGCGCACTTGCAACCCCACTGCCGGCGTTCGCGTTCAGCATAACGGACAACTCTGTGAGCTCGGCCCTCTTAGCCTCTGCATGCTGGTTCGGTACTGATAATCTGACGGCCGCAGGTTGCGCCGCGGTCACACGAAAGCAGTTCACGCGATGAAGTACGAAGTGCGATGTGAGTGCGGGAAGGCCCGCGCGGTGAGCGCGAGTGATGCCGGCACGTCCCTTCGTTGTGACTGCGGTCGGTCGGTCGAGGTGCCGGCGCTTCACCAGTTGCGCGCGGCGGTTGGGGAACCCGTTTTATCTCCGGCGGTGCGCATCGAAGCACTGCTCTTGGAGGGGTCGCTTCCGGGCACCCGCGCCTGCGCTCACTGCCAACGAGACACGGACGGGCTGATTCGCGTTGCGGTCGCGTGCGAGCGCGGGCGCATGAGTACCGCACCGGGGACGCCGCGCGAGCAGGCCGCGTCCGGGTGCCTCGTCGGCTTGCTCGTCGGCGCCCTGGTTGGCGTCTTGCCTGGTTTGATTGTGGCGAACAAAATGTCGCATCCGACCGAGTCAGAAGGCCCGAAACAGCTCGGTCAGGACGTTGCTTTTACGCTGCCGCTTCCCCTGTGCGTGGGGTGCTGTCCGAACAGAAACGAGCCAAAGTTGCTCAGGTCGCTGTTGTGTTCGGTTCCGGACTATGCGGCACTGCTCGCGCGCTATCCTTGCGCGGAAATTACCGTCGTCGGGGGAACGTACATCGGTGGGCCACGGCATGAAATATGAAATGCGGTGCGAGTGCGGGAAGGCGCACGCTGTCAGCGCGAGCGACGCCGGTGCGCTGATCCCTTGTACCTGTGGGCGCACGGTCGAGGTGCCGCCGCTGCACCAACTGCGCGCGGCTGCCGGTCAGCAAGGGGGCGCACCGGAGTTGGCGCTTTGGGGTTTGCTTCGGACCGGAGCGCTGCCGGCGACCGACGAGTGTGCCCGGTGCGGCGAACCGACCGAAGGCACCGTGGTTGCATTCGTGGAATGTGAGCGAGCCGAGATCAAGAAAGCCGAAAAGCGCCCATCCGGCTGCCTGCCCATTGGAATCGGGTTCCTCGTTTTCTACGCGCCCGTTCGTGAACCGGAACTCCAGGGGCGCGACGTGATGTTCCACATCCCCGTGCGGGCGTGCCCGGCGTGTGCACGCGAACTCGATCGAGGCGAACTCCGAACCGTGCTGCGCAAACACCCCGTTTGCGCAGCGCTTCTCACAAAGTACCCCCACGCGCGTGTGAGCCGAGCTTGAACTTGGAGCACGGCCCCCCGGTCCTTTGAATGCGCCCGGTGGCGCGGTTGTTTTTGGCGCGTGGTGCGCAAAGCCAATTACCGTCAGCTTCCCCCTGTTATCGCGCAGCGGCCCCAACCAGGGCGAGAATTCCGATACCGATCCCGCCGACCACGAGCGAGTACAGGATGATCTGAAGTGCCCCGAGTGGCTTACCGCTGCCGCCCATGTACTGTTTCTGGCACCTCCCGCACCTCACCAGCCCGAACACCGCCGGGCCGACCAACCCGCCCCACCAGGTGTACGAGACGCGGCTCGACTTGCGGCTCCCGCAACCGGGGCATACCCCCCGGCGCGAACCGCGCCGGCGCGGGCGCTCGTCTTCGTCGTCCTCTTCGTCGCCGCGGGACGAGAAGCCTCCGCCCTTGCTCCGGTTCGAGCGCGGGCGTTCCTCGTCTTCGTCCCGGCGCGATCTCTCGCGGGGGCGTTCCTCGTCCTCGCCTTCCTCGTAGTCGCGGCGCCGGCTGCGGGGGCGCTCCTCGTCGCGGCCCTCGTGGGGCGCGGGTCGAACAGGGGCGCTCCTGTCCTTGGCGACAAAATCTTTGTCACACTTCGGGCATGTGACCCACTCGCCGAGTGAGTCCGTTTCGATTTTGACGGCGGCTTTGCACGCCGGGCACGCGGTGCGGACGTAATCACTCATGGAGCGCTCGACAATAACGGGACGAAGAAACAAATTCCCCGGCACACTATCACAACCCAAGTTCGCGAACAATTCCCGAGGCGAGAGAAGTTGCACCGTTGAGTTCTCGGTTGTGCGCGGGTGGGCTTCTCTTGTCTGCTTTGTTTTCGGTGCTTAGACTTCCAGGATATTGCAGAACCCGACTCAGGATACTGACCCTTCCGGCGGAGGAACCTCTCACCATGTCCACCGACACCACCTTCCGCGGACACGTGTACGACGACATCACGCAGACCTTTGGGAACACCCCGTGCATCCGGCTTCGCAAGGTGGTCGGTGACGCGCAGGCCACGGTCATCGGGAAGCTGGAGAACTTCAACCCGCTGTGGTCGGTGAAGGACCGCATCGGGGTGGCGATGATTGATGCGGCCGAGAAGGCGGGCAAGATCAAACCCGAGACGCTCATCATCGAGCCGACCAGCGGGAACACCGGGATCGGCTTGGCGTTTACGTGCGCGGCGCGCGGGTACAAGCTCGCGGTGACGATGCCCGAAAGCATGTCGCTGGAGCGCCAACGGTTGCTGAAGGCGCTCGGGGCGCAACTGATCCTGACGCCGCGCGAGTTCGGGATGAAGGGCGCGGTGTCGCGCGCCGTGGAACTGTTTCAGGAATACGGGGGTGAGCCGAGAGCATTCATTCCGCAGCAGTTCAAGAACCCGGCGAACCCCGAGATTCACCGCAAAACGACCGCCGAAGAGATCTGGCGCGCGACCGGCGGAACGATCGACATTCTGGTTTGCGGAGTCGGCACCGGCGGGACGATTACGGGGTGCGGCGAGGTTCTCAAGAGCCGCAAGCCGTCGATCAAGTGCATCGCCGTCGAACCTTCACAAAGCCCGGTGCTGACACAACACATCGTTCAGGGCATCCCGAAGGACCAGGTGAAGCCGGGGGCACACAAGATCCAGGGCATCGGTGCCGGGTTCGTGCCCGACGTGTTGAACTGCTCGATCATCGACGAAGTCGTTCAGGTGACCGACGATCAGGCGTTCGAGATGGGGCGCCGGTTGGCAAAGGAAGAGGGGATGCTGTGTGGCATCTCGTGCGGGGCCGCCGCCACAGCGGCGGTCCAGGTGGCACACCGCCCCGAGAACGCCGGAAAGGTGATTGTGGTCGTGCTGCCGGACCTCGGTGAGCGCTACCTCAGCACCGCGCTGTACCCGCAGGATTGAGTGTCCGTGAGCCGCACGAAAGCCGCGGGTGGCTTTCGTGTCAATTTCGAAGGTCCGGGTAGGTGACGTTTTTCAACAGGGCCAGCGTGTCTAATCCCCGGTCCGTTAAATTCGAACCCATCAGCGAGAGTGTAGTCAGATTGGAGTGGGCGAGGAGTGCGTTGAGGTCTGCGTCTGTGTCGCTCCGCTCCGATAGAGCAAGCCCAGGGAGCCAGGGCGATGCCGCGAGTCGCATCCACCACGCTTTCCGGTTTGCAGGACGAGGCTTCGCGGATCGGCCATACATTGCGTTCGGCTCGACTGCCACCCGCCACCCGTCGTAGCACACGTTCCACGGTGCCCACTTCTTCCAAATTTCTTGGGGAAATGGTTCCCAAGTTTGGTTCTGGAGAGATTCTCGCATGACCTGCGCGACTTCATCCTCATTGTGCTCTTGAAGCCAATCGGCCATGACGGAACGCGGGGTACGTTCGTTCCGATTTGCGACTGCTGCGCGGAGAAGGGCCAAGCCGTCAGAATTCTTGGCACAGTCGGGCCACATAGCCGTTCCTTGTTTTCCTGTGCTCAAGTCAATTCTGGTGACGTTGCTACCACACACCGGACTTGCGACACAAGCGCGACAGCGGGCCAAGTGCCTCCCCTACGTGCCCTCATTTTGCGCCGCTTCGGAAAAATCGTTTGATCCCGTGCGTTCAGACCTTCAGAGCAGTGTTCCACGTAGAACGTGTCTCCGCGTGTGGCGAGTTAACGGCTTCCTCACTTCGCGCGGCGGCCGTTCATCCACTACAATGCTCAGCACCACACCTCGCGGGTGCCGTTGAGCCGCTCGGGACGCGAACTTGTCCCGGGTCAGGAACCGGTGCCGACACGGAGACCCTCCAATGCCCAGCCCGTTCCCAGGAATGGACCCGTTCCTCGAAACGCCCAAGCTGTGGCCGGCGTTCCAGCACCAGTTGCTCGCGTGCCTCTACCAGATCCTCCTGCCCGGACTGGTGGACCGCTACCGCGCGCGTGTCGGCACCCGCACTTACGTCTCGGAAATGCCGCTCTTCACTTCGATCATCCGCGAACAGTTCGCGGAGGAGTACATCGAGATTCGCAACCGCACCGATGGGCGGCTCGTGACGCTCCTCGAAGTGGTGAGCCCCTCGAACAAGAACACGCCCGCCGGGCGGCAAGCGTATCTGGATGCGCGCCAGCAGGCGCTTGGCCAGAAAGCCGGAATCGTGGAAATCGATCTCGTGATGCAGGGTAAGCCGCTGCTCACCTACTCGCGCGACGGGCTGCCGGAGTACGACTACGCGGTCACCGTGACGCGCTCGAACGCCCCCGACCGGTACGAGATTTACACGGCCACGCTCCAGAAGAAGCTGCCGAAGTTCAAGCTCCCGCTCGCGGCGGATGACCGCGACGCGCTGCTCGACCTCCAGGCCGCGTTCGGTCGCGCCTACGACCTCGGTTCCTTTGTCAGCCAGATCGACTACAAAGGACCGCCCCCGCCCGATGTGCCGTTTACGAACGCGTACCGCACCTGGACCGAAGAACTCCTCAAACAGATGAAACTGCGGTAGGTGCGCAACCGTGCGGTGAATTCAAGGGTCCGGAGTATAGAGCTGAGAACTGACAGCGAACAACTTCTTCTGCAGCGCGAATTCTGTGCAGAACGTCTCAGCTTTGTGACTTCCGGAGCGGCCGATTATCGGCTTTTAACTGAAGAAGCCTGTTGTCGGGGCAAATTCGGTTTAGAATCATGCGATAACTGAACTCGTGACGCGCCTCCCTGATAAAACCCACGTGGGTCGGCTGACGTGGGCCAGCAGGCGCGAGATTGGATCGCTCCGCGCGACGGATCGCACGCCGGCTTACACGGAGTCGTCAGCCGTGGGTACTTCCGTATTCTTGCCTCGCTCAACTGCGGCTCTCTTGCCCCCCATGCGTGATGCCGACCCGGCGGAACTGTTGCGCGGGCTGCTCGCGAGCGGTGTGGTCCCTGTCGAAGACTACGACGCCCTCGGCCCCGACGACCGGCTCGCGGTGGACCGCGCCGCGACCGACGATTCCCTCCTTGATGAACTCGTCCGCACGGTTCTCCTCACCGAGTTCCAGGCCGCCCGGGTCCGGGCCGGGCGGCTCCACGGGCTGATCCTCGGCAACTACCGGTTGCTCGACCGGATCGGCACCGGTGGTATGGGCGTCGTGTACCGCGCGGAGCACCGGCAGTTGCGCACGGTGGTCGCGGTGAAGGTGCTGCATCCTTCTTCGGAAGTGAACCCGCGGATGCTTGCGCGGTTCTTCGTCGAGGCCCGCGCGGTGAGTCGGCTCAAGCACCCGAACATCGTTGCCGCGGTGGACGCGGGCGAGGAGCCGGCGCGCGGGCCGGACGCCCCCGCGCTGCCGTACTTCGTGATGGAGTTCTTGCCGGGGATGGACCTCGAACGGGCCGCGCTCGGCGCGCCGCTGTCCGTCGGGTTCGCGTGCCAGATCGTCCACCAAATTGCGGACGCCCTCATCGAAGCGCACCGGCTCGACCTGGTTCACCGCGACATCAAGCCTTCGAACGTACTGGTCACCCCGGACGGACAGGCCAAGCTGCTCGATTTCGGTCTGGCGCGGCTCCCCGGCGAAGAGCGCATCACCCGCACCGGCGCGCAGCTCGGTACGATCGGGTACATGGCCCCCGAACAGGCCCGGAACGCGCACTCGGTGGACGCCCGCGCAGACGTGTTCAGTCTCGGTTGCACGCTCTACTTCGCGCTCACCGGCCAGCCCCCGTTCGCGGACATGGTGGCCACGTTCGGGCCGCCGCCGTCGGCGCGCGCGGTGCGCCCGGAGGTGCCGGCCGGGTTGGACGCCGTCCTCAGCCGGATGATGGCCGCAAACGTCGAACAGCGCTACCAGACGGCCGAAGCCGCAATGCGGGCGCTGCTCGCGTTCCTCCCGGCGGATGCGGCGGCGCTGCCTTCGCCCGCGCTCCCGGCCCCCGCGACCGCTGCGACCTC
>DASWYH010001249.1:0-5752 GCA_036405095.1 Gemmata sp.
CCCGGACCCGCCGGGGCGGCGCTGCCCGAATTGCGGCGGCTGTCGTTCGTCGTCGGCGCCGATGCCGGGGCACAGCCGCGGGTCACCGCGTTCGCGGACGAGAAGGGCACCATCGCTTACAACTTCCTCGCTTACGACCGCACGTTCGATGGCGGCGTTCACGTGGACCTGGCCGACCTCAACGGGGACCGCATCCCGGACCTGGTCGTCAGCCCCGGGCAGTCCAAAACGCCCGTGGCGCTGCCCGTCCGGGTGTACGACGGGCGCGACCTGCGGTTGCTCGTCGAGTTCGTCCCGTTCGCCAACTGGAAGGGCGGGCTGTACGCGGTCGGGAGCGACCTGACGAAAGACGGTCGGGCGCTGATCGCGGTCACGGCCGAGGGCTCACAGCACATCAAGGTGTTCGACCTCGCACAGGGCAAGGAAGTGGACAGCTTCTTCGCACACGGGGCGAAAACCACCGGCGGCGTGCGGCTCGCCCTCGGTGACGCGAACGGCGACGGCGCCCCCGACCTCTTTGTCGTCAACGGCCCCGGAAACGCGGTCACCACGGTTAAGGTGTTCAGCGGGAAGGACCGCAAGGTGCTCGGGGAGTTCCCGGTGGTGGACAACAACTACCGCGGCGGGGCGTTCATCGCGGCCGGCGACATGACCGGGAACGGGCTCGCCAATGCAGTCGTCGGGCTGGACGCCGGGACCGTGCCGCTGGTGCGGGTGTTCGATCAGAAGGGCAGACCGCTGGTCGAGTGGCTGGCCTACGACGAGCGGTTCAAGGGTGGGGTGCGGGTCGCGCTCAGCGCGCGGAACCACGTGGTGACGGGTCCGGGCTTCGGGCTGAAGAACAGCCCCATGCGGCTGTTCCACACGGGGAACGTGAAAGCGCCCGTTGGTGAAATCGTGCCGTTCCTCGGGTTCGATGGCGGGCTCAACGTCGGCGGCGGTCGGTAGAAGCGGGGAGACCGCACGGAAGAACCCGGGCCAGGAGCGCCAACCGCGCTCTTGGCTCGTTCCGCGGTTCGGTGTACGCTCAATGCCACCCCCGGAGCGTTCACATGCCTCGATTGCCCTTTGCCTTTGCCCTCACCATTGCACTCGCACACACCCTTTCCGCCGCCGACTGGCCCACGTTCCTCGGCCCCACACGAAACGGCATATCCGCGGAGAAGGGAATCATCACCCCGTGGCCCGCGAAGGGCCTGAAACCGGTGTGGGAGTGTGAACTGGGGGTCGGGTTCGCCCCGCCGGTCACGGCCGACGGAAAATTGTTTCACGCGGACCGGTTCGGGGACAACATCCGCCTGACCGCGCGCGAAGCGGCAACCGGCAAGTTCCTCTGGAAGTACGAATACCCCACCGAATACGAGGACCGCTACGGGTACGAGCCCGGCCCCCGCGCGTGTCCCGTCGTCGATGGCGACCGCGTCTACCTGTACGGTCCCGATGGCGTCCTGGTCTGTTTGGCGGTCGGCACCGGAAAAGAAGTGTGGAAAGTCGAGACCCGGGCCAAATACTTCTTCCACCAGAACTTCTTCGGCGCCGGGAGCGTGCCCCTCATTGACGGCGACCTGCTCATCCTCCCGGTGGGCGGGAGCGTGAAAAACGTCCGCCCGGTGGACTTCCGGGATGTCAAACCCAACGGCACCGCGCTGGTCGCGTTCGACAAGAAAACCGGCGCGGTGAAGTACGCCGCCGGGGACGAACTCGCGAGCTACTCCAGTCCCGTCGTCGTAACGATCAACGGCAAGAAAACGGGTCTCTACTTCGCGCGGGGCGGCTTGATGGGCTTCGACCCGCAGACCGGCAAAACGGAGTTCTACTACAAGTGGCGCGCGAAGGTCGAGGAGAGCGTGAACGCGAGCAACCCGGTTGTGGTTGGCGACAAGGTTCTACTGACCGAGTGTTACGGCGCCGGCAGCGCCTTCCTCGACCTCAAGGGCGGCAACCCCAAGGAGATCTGGACCGACAAGGACAAGGACGCGGGCGATCAGTCGCTGATGTGCCACTGGAACACACCGATCCACGTCAACGGCTTCGTGTTCGGAAGCAGCGGGCGGCACACGGAGGACGCGGATATCCGGTGCGTCGATCTGGCGACCGGAGACGTGAAGTGGCGCCAGAGGCGCACCAAGCGGTGCAGTCTCACCCTGGTTGACGGGCACTTCGTCTGCATGTCGGAGTACGGCGAGCTTTCGCTGCTCAAGGCGAACGCCACCAAGTACGACGAGGTCTCGAAGTACGATACGGGGCTCGAATACCCGTGCTGGGCCGCTCCGGTGGTGAGTAACGGGTTGCTCTACGTGCGGGGCAAGGGTAAGCTGCTCGCACTCGAACTGATCCCACCCAAGAAGTAGGAACAGGGCGACGCTCACTGTGGGCGTCGTTCTTGCAGGCCAACACCCAGGGCCGTTCCGCGGCACGGCGCTCCTATCGGAGCCGCAACGGGCCGGGTGCTCTACCGCCGCGCCCGTTCTTTCAGAGCGTTCGACACGGACGGCGGCAGGAACTTCGACAGGTTGCCGTTCAGCGCCGCGATCTGACGCAGCAGCGACGAGCTGACGTGCGAGAACTCTTCCTTCGCCATCAGGAACAGCGTTTCGATGCCGGGGTCCTGGGCGAGGTTCATCAGCGACATGGTGAACTCGTACTCCATGTCGGAGAGCGTGCGCAGCCCGCGGAGCATGATGCGGGCGCCCCGCTCCCGAACGAACCGCACCGCCAGCCCCTCGAACGACTCCACCTCCACGTTGCGCCACTCCCGCTCCCGGGCCAAGTCCAGGATGAGCTGGACGCGCTCGTCGATGGTGAACAGCGTCTTCTTGTCGGGGTTGATGCCCACACCGACGATGAGGCGCTCGAAGAGCTGGCTCCCCCGCTCGATCACATCGAGGTGCCCATAGTGGACCGGGTCGAACGTGCCTGTGTACACCGCAACGCGGGGGCTCAGAGTGCTGTCGGGCATGGGTTCTCCCGTTTCAGGTCGCCGCAAAGAACCGATCGATCTCGGCTTCGGTGTTATAGGCGTGGGGGCTGACCCGAACCCGGCCGGCCCGGCTGTTCACCGCGACCCCGGCGGCCTTGCAGCGGGCCACCACTTCGTCAGGCCCGAGCGCCGGGTGGGAGAGCGAAACGATGCCGGACTTCTCACCGTCGGCACGCGAGCTGAACACGCTCCACCCGTGCGCCTGTGCTCGGTCACAGAGGTAATCGGTGAGCCCGGTCACACGGCGCTGAACGTTGCCGATGCCGGCAGCGAGGAGCAGTTCCAGGCTCGCACCGAGGGCGGTGATCCCGGGCATGTTGTACGCCCCGCCCTCCCAGCGCCCCGCGTGCGGCTTCAGCGTGAAATCGATGGTGCTGAACGCCCACGGGTTCACCACGCTGTTCGCCCCGACGCCGATCGGGTGCAGCCGCTCGACCCATTCGGCCCTAACGTAGCCGAAGCCCGCGCCCTCGGGACCGAGGAGCCACTTGTGCCCGTCGGCCGCGAGGGCGTCAATGGGGGTTCGCTGCACGTCGATCGGGAACGCCCCGAGCGCCTGGATCGCGTCCACGAAGAAGAACAGGTCGCGCTCGCGGCAGAGGGCGCCGAGCGCGTCGAGGTCGTGCCGGAAGCCGCTCGCGAACTCGACCGCCGACACCGTCAACACGCGCGTGCGCGAGTCGATCGCGGCGCGCACGTCGTCGAGCGCGATGCGGTTCCCGCGGCTCGGGATCGCGCGCACCTGGACCCCGCGGTGCGCCAGGTTCATCCACGGGTACTGGTTCGACGGATACTCTTCGGCCGCCAGCACCACGTTGTCACCCGCGCGCCACGGGAACCCCTCGGCCACAACGCCGATGCCGTGGGTGGTGTTGGGCACGAAGTACACGTCGTTCGGGTCGGGCGCGTTAATCAGTTGCGCGGCGAGGGCGCGCACGCGCGTGATGCGCTGGAACCACTCGCGGAACGCGGTGATGCCGTGGGCCGCGAGGCTCTGCGCATACTCGTGGAGCGCGCGCACCGCCGGGGCCGGCAGCGGCGCGACCGCCGCGTGGTCGAGAAACGCCCAGTGCGCGGTGACCGGGAACTGTTCACGGAACGCGGTCCAATCCATGCGATCCCTCCTGACCCGCGCGGATTGTGACCCACCGGACCCGCGCATACAATCGAAAACTGTTGACCCCTGTCGCTGATTCCCGCCCCCGAGGTTCAAAACGTGCTGGTTGAACCGGAACGAACGCCGTATGACCTGCGGTTCCGCGTCCTGCGGTTCCCGGTCCGGGTCCACCCGTGGTTCTGGATCGTCTCCGTGCTCATGGGCGCAAACGTCCTTCAGGCGTTCGGTGCCGAGTACTTGCTGGCGTGGGTCGTGGCAGTGTTCGTATCGATCCTGATTCACGAACTGGGCCACGCGCTCGCGTTCCGCCGGTTCGGGGTCGATTCCGAGGTGGTGCTGTATGCGTTCGGGGGGCTCGCGGTTCCCTGGTCGCACGTGGCGGGGCGCGGCCGGCGGATCATCGTTTCGCTGGCCGGGCCGTTTGCGGGGTTCGTGCTGTGCGGGCTGGTGTATGCGTCCAACCAGTTCGCCCCGTGGGCACGTTCTCGCCCGATGGGTGAACCGTGGCCGCGGGTGCCGAGCGCGATCGATTTCTTCTACGACGCGATGATCTTCGTGAACCTGATCTGGGGGCTGGTCAACCTGTTGCCGGTGCTCCCACTGGACGGCGGGCACGTGAGCCGCGAGGTGTGCGGGCGGCTACTGGGGCCGCGCGGCAAGCGCGTCGCGCTTCAAATCTCCTTCGGGTGCGCGCTGCTGCTCGTCGCGTACTCGATCTTCTGCGAGATGGACGCGCGCGGGATGGGCGCGGGACTCACGGACCAGTTCCCGGTGTGGCTCCCACCGGGCACCGTTTACACCGCGATCCTGTTCGGGGTGCTCGCGTACCAGAGCTACCAGTTGCTCGGGCGCACGAGCTGGGAAGACACGCACTGGGACGACAAGGCACCTTGGGAACGGTAACAGTCGTTCGGGAGCGGCCGTTTCCCAAAGGAACCGCGCACTCGATCGAACCGCCCGCAAATCGGTTGTAGCACTTCGGCACCCGCGCCCGGATAATTCGGGCGCGGGATTTTCGCCACCACGTACACAACCACCCACGGGGAACATCATGCAACTGGGAATGATCGGCTTGGGCCGCATGGGCGCGAATATGGCGCGCCGGCTCACCAGCGGCGGGCACCAGTGCGTCGGGTTCGATGCGTTCCCCAAGGCCGTGGAGGCGCTCAAGGGGCACGGGATCGACGCCACCACCTCGCTCGAAGAGTTCGTGACGAAGCTCGCCAAACCGCGAACAGTGTGGCTCATGGTCCCGGCTGCGGTTGTGGACGCCTCCATTGCGAGCCTGCTTCCCTTGCTCGAAGCGGGCGACACCATCATCGACGGCGGGAACTCGTACTACGTCGATGACATCCGCCGGGCGAAAGAGCTTCAGCCGAAGGGCATTCATTACGTCGATGTGGGCACCAGCGGTGGCGTGTACGGCCTGGAGCGCGGGTACTGCCTCATGATCGGCGGAGAAGAAGACGTGGTATCGCGCCTCGACCCGATCTTCGCGACGCTGGCGCCCGCGAAGGACTCGGCCCCGCCCACACCGGACCGCACCGCGACCAGCACCGCCGAACACGGCTACCTCCGGTGCGGCGGTAACGGCGCCGGGCACTTCGTGAAGATGGTTCACAACGGTATCGAGTACGGGTTGATGGCCGCTTACG
>DASWYH010001250.1:0-2162 GCA_036405095.1 Gemmata sp.
CCTCTTCGGAGAAGTGCATCTTTTTCTTCCCCCAATTCTACACCGATTCACGATGCTGACAAGCCTCAGAAACCGAACAAAGTATCCGCTCAGAATGGTTCTACCCGCCCTTGGGTTGGATTCTCAGGCTCCACTTGGGCAGCGTTTTGGATCGGACCAGCCGCTCGGCGATGGGGCGGAACAATGCCTTCGTCAGCCGAACGCCGCGTCCGTAGGTCGTGGTGATTTCCCGAACAAGGGGACGCACTCCACGCCATGTCATGCTCCCGGCCCACTTGAGGACCGCCTCCACCGTATTCAGCAGCGCCCCGTTCCAGTGGCTCTCCAGCACCCCCCCAGCAACGCTCGATCGGGTTGTATTTGCTGTGATATGGTGGCAGGTACACGAGCCGAACTTCGACGCGGTGCCGGTCCACGAAGTCCACTAGGCGCGTCATGAACTGCGTCCGGGAACTGGCGATTTCGGGGCCGTTATCGAGTTCGATGTGGAGTCGGCGGACCCCGGGGTGGAGCATTTTCCGCTCGCCCCACCACCGCTCCAGGCCATCGGCGATGAAGTCGCTGGTCCCTTTCGAGCGGCCGAAGAAGAACAGGGGTTGATGGATCGGCGTGGCCCCGCGGTGAAGTTCGAGGATGCCGAGCGGGACGAGGACGGCGCCCGGGGCCATGTCGTGATCGACCGCCTTCACCGACGCGGGACCGCGGGCCACGCCGCCCCGGGAGAAGTCGCCGACCTTCACCTTCGCCTTGGTATCGATGGAAATTCTCAAGGTGTCCGGCTCGGCCGCCGCCTCGGCTCGGGCGGCGTGGACGTGTGCGAAGATGGTGTCGGTTTCGGGAACCGTTTTTCGGGCCGGGCCTTGAGTACCCGGCGGAGGGAGTAGCCCAGGCGGTTGAGGATACGGCCCACGGTCTGACGGCACGGCACGTGGCCCGTCACGTCGTCCTGGGCTTTCAGGGCGTTGCGCACGGCCGCGGCGGTGATGCGGGTTTAGGCGAGGGTGGTTTGGAATCTGGGGTCGGCCTGGGCGGTCCGCTCGACGAGGCGGTGGATGTGTGCGGCGAGAGCGGGGCAACGCTCTTCGGTTCTCTTGGGGCCGCAGAGCTCGTACGCGTCGAGGCAGCGGATGCCGGTGCCGAGTTCGTTGAGTCCGGTGAGGACGGCTCCCGCCCCCAGCCGAAGATGCGTTCGGCGCGGCGAGCGGAACCGCCACAGTACTGGTTGGTCATCTGGGCCTGGAACCGCCGCCGCTTGTGGCCGGTGAGCAGTGCGGCGGCCGTTTTCAAGTTGGCAATGAGGTCGTCCGTGAGTCCGTTCATGACCGCCGCCCTCCGTGAGATGGGGGCTTCTACCACGAAACGACCAGGGCTGGGTAGATCGATTCCGAGCGAATGCCTCAACTCCGAACGGTATCCCCTGCTACACAAGCGCCGGCGTTTCTTACTTTCGGCGTTCCAATTTGAGCCGCAAATGAGCGATCTGGCGCGTGCGTACATCGCTCGGCGCGGTGGGGGCGAATTCGAGCGGGGATTGGTCCTTCGCCACGTATTTCAGCACCTCAAATGCACGGGTTCGTAGCTTCTCGTCACGGCGCTCCAGGGCGTCGAGCAGAACCGGAACCGCAGACGAACCCCGCGCAACGAGCTCCACCATGGCACCTTTCAGTGTGCGGTCGTCGGCCAAGCCCTCGACCGCCCGGCGCAGCTTCTCCAGTTCCAGCGCCGCCGCCATCGGCCCGCCGATGGGAGCGTTCGCCGGGGGCGGGGTGGTGGTCGCGAACGGTGACGGTGGCGCGGCCGGGAAGGCCGGCGGGGGTGTCACCGTTGACGCTAACGGCCTCGGTGGGAGCGGGGGCGGTGCGTTCGGGGCCGTGCCCACGGCCGAAGCCGACCGCCCCCCCGGCACGAGCACCGGCGTAGCGGGACCCGAACCCGTTGTCCCTTCCCTGGCGGCCCGCTGAGCGGCGAAGTGCCGGGTGAACCCGTCTTCTTCAAAGCTCCGGCCCAGGTACGAGTCGATCGCGATCTGGTCGTTCACCAGTTCCATCGGCGTGCCGCGGGTCACCACCTTGCCGGCCGTGATGAGGTACACGCGGTCCGCGGTGCGGAACACCTCACGCACGTTGTGGTCGGTAATCAGGATGCCGATGCCGGCATCGGCC
>DASWYH010001251.1:0-3379 GCA_036405095.1 Gemmata sp.
GGTTGGTTCGTGTAATCTTGACACTCGCGGTTAACGTTCCGCGGAAAAAGAGTAACGATTTTGGGAAGCGGCCGCATGAGCCACCCGCCCCGCCGCGTCGCGCTGATGTTGGACCTCCAGTGGCCGTTCAAGCGGCACTCGGAGGTTTATGCCGGCATCCAGAGGTTCGCGGAGGAGCGGGGCTGGACGGCGCTCGTCGACGAGTTCGTTCACGACACGTTGCAACAGAAGCCGAGCGCCGCGACGCGGTACGACGGCGTCGTGGCGCGGGCGAGCCACCCGCTCGCCCGGCGTGCGGCGGCGCGCGGGGTCCCGGTCGTGAACGTGTGGCCCAGTTCGCCCGCGCGGCACCTCGTGCCGGGCGTGTTCCCCGATTCGACGGCCGCGGGCCGGTTGGTAGCCGAGCACCTCCTGGCCCGCGGCTTCCGCACGTTCGCCACCCTGACCTCGCCCCAGAACATCGACAACGAACTGGAGGTCGCGGAGTTCGCCCGCCTCGTCCGGGGGGCCGGCTTCGGGTGCGCGTCCGCGCACATCCCCCAGCACCCGTACCGCGACATCGCGAACTGGAAGAAGACCGTTCGGCTCATCGAGCGCGCGCTGGACGAGTGGGAGCCGCCGATCGGTGTGTACGTCGGCCAAGAGGTGTGCGGGCGACTCGTCGTTCAGGCCGGGCAGCGGCGCGGCTGGCGCGTTCCGGAGGACGTGGCGATCGTCGCCGGCAAGAACGAAGAGGTGCTGTGCGAGCGGCCCCGCCCCTCGCTCACCAGCATCGAGATCGGCTACGACCGCATCGGGTACGCTGCCGCCGAACTCCTCGACCGGCTGATGGATGGCCACCTCCCCCCAGAGCAGCCGATCCGGCTGGCCCCGCGCGGGCTGGTCGTGCGCGAATCGACCGACTTTTTCGCCGTCGCGAACGAAACGGTGGCCGCGGCCCTGGCGTTCATCTCGGCAAACAGCCACCGCCGCATCGGTCCGGCCGATGTCGCGGGTGCGGTGGGCACCGAGACGCGAACGCTGCAGAACTACTTCCAGGACGCCATCAAGCGCCCGATCGCGACCGAGATCCGCCGCGTTCGGATCGAGCGGGTGAAGCGCGAGTTGGTTGAGGGCGACCGGTCCCTGGCCGCGATCGCCCGCGACGTCGGTTTTGGCACCATCCAGCGGCTGCACGAGGTGTTCCGCCGGGAGGTCGGCGTCGCCCCCGGCGCGTACCGCAAGCAGCGACAAGCGAGGAACGAAGCGTGAGCTCGTTGCCCGTGGGCTGGCGGGGGCACCCGTTACGCTTTACGCGTTCGGGAGGGGCACGTCGTCCCCGGTTCGGAAGTCGCGGGCCATCAGGGCCCCCAGCTTCTCTCGGTGCTTGATTGGTAGGTCAGCCAGGCGCCCGTCGGTGGTCTCTCGGAACTTCTGAAGGTTCTGGTGCTGGCGGCTCTTGAGCGTTTCCTGCCTCACGAACGCCCAGAGCCGCTCGATCAGATTCCGGTTGGGGGCGTGCGACGGCAGGAACAGCAACTCGAGGCCCACCCGCTTACCGGCTCGTGCCTCGGCCCGCTTCGGGTCCGGGCCCACCTTTTGACAAGGCCGTCTGCGTGGGGGCACGGTCCTCGGCCGTTCGTTCGCGCTGTTCCTCAAGTGTGACTTGTGTCGCACCAATGCGCGCCAAGAATAAACGGCCGCGGTCGTTCGGTTTGCTCCGACGAGGAACTCCGCATCCTCGAACCGCTGCTCCGGAGCCCGGTGGAACGGTTGCCCGTCTTTGACGGGCGGCCGGCAGCGGCACGGGCGAACGCCCCGCTAGGTTCAGTCCCCGCGGAGCTTCAAATTGAACTGGGTCAGGCGCTCGCGCACCTCGGTCAGCGAGGTCTGGCCGAAGTTCTTCGCCTCCAGCAGTTCGTCCGCGGTCCGCTGCACCAGCTCGCCGAGGGTGCCGATGTTGAGCCGGTTCATGCACTTCCGGGCGCGCACGGAGAGGTTCAGGTCGCTCACCGGCTTGTTGAGCGTGGCCTGCTCCTCGGGGCTCAGGTTCTGCTGCGGGCGGTAGCGGAACTCGTACTGCTGGCCCTGGTCGAGCGACTGGCCGATGCGGAGCCCCTTCGTCACCATGATGGCGCGGATCTCGTCGAGCGAGGTCTCGCCGAAGTTCTTGCTCGCGAGGAGCTGTGACTCGGTGACGCGGGTGAGGTCGCCGAGGGTGCGGATGTTCATCCGCTTCAGGCAGTTGCGGCTCCGCACCGAGAGTTCGAAGTCGGTGATGGGGATTTCGAGTACGACGCGGTCGGCGGCCCGGATCTGGTCGTCCTGCGGGTCGTAGTGCATCGTGAGGGAGGCTTCGGAGTCCTTCACGAACAGCTTCGCGCGCTCGTCGCGGGGGTCGGCCTTCGCCAGCCGCCGGTAGCAGTCCGCGGCCTTGTCGTACATGTCGTTGTCTTCGTACAGGACGCCCAGGTTGTACAGCACGCCCTTCCCGACGGGGGGGTACTTGAGGCACCGCTCGTAGTAGCCGATGGCGTCGTGGTCGTTCCCCTGCTGGTCGTTGAGGAACCCGAGCCGGAACAGCGAGGCCGAGTGCCGCGGTTCGAGCTCGACGGCCCGCTCGTAGTACTTCGCCGCGCGCGGGATGTCGCCCTCGGCCTCGGCGAGGGCGCCCTCCTGGTAGTAGTACTCGGCGTTGTGGGCCGCCGCGTCCTTGAGCTTGGTGAGGATCGCCTTCGCGTCCCCGAGGTGCCCCTGAAGGCGCAGCACGCCGGCGCGCTGGAGCTGGACCTGCTGCGCCGCGTAGCCGGACTTCTCGGCCCGCTCGAACGCTTTTACCGCGGCGTCGTAGTGGTCGGTGGTGTCGGACTGGTCCTCGGAGTACTGGCGCGACTGCCCCAGGGCGACGTGCGCCTGCCCGAGGAAGAACGCCGCGAGCGGGCCTTCGGCCTTGTGCAGGTGTTCGACCGCGGTGCGGACGTGGCCGAGGAAGTAGTTCGCGATGCCGAGCTTGAGGTGGATCTTCTTCTGCTGGGGCGGGGCCGCGACGGCGAGCCGCTTGGCGAGCGTGTCGAGGATGTCTTTGAGGTTGCGGACCTGCGGCCCGCCCTGGGCCAGCCCCTCACGGAGCCGGCCGACCATGCCGCCTTCGAAGTCCTCGCGCTCGACCAGGAGCGCGCGCAGATCGATGAGAGATTCCGTCACGTCTGACTCCCGCGGGTCAATTGCCGTCCCCCTCCGCGCGACCGCAGAGCGGGGGAAGAAGGACGTAGTGACCCGCAAACCCACCCGCCGGGCCTTGCCGCGCGTCGGCAGATCGCGCGAGAGCCGGCACAAATAACGTGCAGCGCCGAAGAATGGAATAATAACGACCGCACCGGGATTCCGGCAAGTCCACCTG
>DASWYH010001252.1:0-1629 GCA_036405095.1 Gemmata sp.
CCGGTGAGGTGGGGATAAAGCCGTTCTTATCTGCCGGTCATGGGCCGTTCAGGCGCCCCGGCTACCATCCACCCGTTCTCGGCGCCACGGGCCGTAACGGAGGGGATGCAATGGGCGGGCGCGATAGCGTCTTTGGGCGGATCAACGGACACCTTCACCGCCATTTTTTGACGTTGCTGGTCGGGGCGTACCTGCTCGCCGCGGTCCGGCCGTGGGCGGGGGCAGCGATCCGCCACGCGGCAGTGTTTGACGTCGGAGCCGCCGGGACGATCTCGTTACCGATGCTCCTGCTCGCGCTCCTCCTGTTCAACGCCGGACTGGCGGCCGATGCGATCGACCTGGCCGGGGTGGTGCGGAAGCCGCGGCCCCTGTTCGCCGGGGTGACCGCAACCCTCGTCGTGCCGCTGGCCGTGGTCGCCGGGCTGGCGGCGGTGCTGGGGTGGTGGCACGATCCGGACGAGGCCCGTTACTTGGTGGCCGGCCTGGGGATCGTGGCGGCAATGCCCGTGGCCGGGTCGTCCGCCGCGTGGTCCCAGCGGGCCGGCGGGAGCGCCGCTCTGAGCCTCGGTCTGGTGGTCGCCTCAACGCTCATCAGCCCCCTCACCACCCCGCTCGCCCTCGCGGTGGTTGGACCCGTGGGGGTGGGCGGAGCCGCCCCCGGCTTGCTCGGCCCTGGCGTCGTCACGTTCCTGTTGGTTAGCGTGGTCATCCCGTCGGTGGCCGGAATGGCGGTGCGGCGGCTGGTCGGCTCGCGCGTGGTGACCCGCGCCCAGCCCGGGCTCAAGGCGGCGGGAACGTTCGTGCTCCTGGTGCTCTGCTACGCCAACGGGACCGCCTCGCTGCCGTCTGTCACCGCCGCTCCGGATTGGGACTACCTGGCGCTGGTGATCGCGTCCGCGGGCGCCCTGTGCGGGAGCGGGTTCGCCGCGGGGTGGGCGGTGGCCCGGCTCGTCGGGGCCGATGAGGCGCAGCGACGGTCGCTGGTGTTCGGGTTGGGGATGACGAACAACGGCACCGGCTTGGTGATGGCCGGGGCCGCTCTGTCGGGTGCGCCCGCGGCGGTTCTACCGGTGCTGGTGTACAACCTCGTTCAGCACCTCGCCGCCGGGGCGGTGAGCCGCAGACTCAAAGTTGAAGCTCCTGGGCGTGAGCGCCCCGGGTGCGAACGGGCGCGCGCCAGGCGGGCTTCGCGCGAGCAGCCACGCAGGAACTGAAACGAAGGGCACCCTCCTTTGACCTCACGGGCGCCATGCGTCGTAGGCGACGACCGCGAAGTTGTGCAGGAAGTGGAGGATCATGGCCAGCGTCAGGCCGCCGTATGTACGGGCGTAACCGAGAAACCCGCCGACCAGGAACAGGTACGGCATCCCCAAAATGTTCCCCAGGTGCGCGCCGGCAAACACCCCCGCGGTGAGCCAGATCGCGAGGTGGACGTTGACCGATTTCCGCAACACCCCGAGCGCCATCTGGCGGAAGAACAGCTCCTCCACGATCGCCGGTTGCACGCAGACGAGCAGCACCGTCAGGAGCGTCATCTTCATGCGCTCGGGTTCGACCGCGCCAAACGGTTTGAACAGCTCGCGCAGGAGCGTGAAGAACGCGAGGTTCAGGAGCAGCAGCACGCACAGC
>DASWYH010001253.1:0-6392 GCA_036405095.1 Gemmata sp.
CCGTCGGCCGCGCGCCGAGGTACCCGGCCGCCCCCTTGAGCCCGTGCGCGGTTCGGTGCAGTGCCTCCGCGTTGTCGGCCCGGAGGGCCTCGCGCAGTTCGGTCAGGAACTTCTGCGCATCAGCTTGGAACAGGCCCGCGACCTCCGCGAACAGCTCCTCGTCCCCGCCGAGGCGGGCGAGCGCCGAGGCGCGGTCGAACGGTGCTTCGTCCCCGGACCCCGGGGCCGGGAGCGGCGGTCCCGGTGGCGCAGGGACCGGCTCCCGAGCCGCGCGGTCGAGAACCCGGACCAGCTCGGACCGCTGTATCGGTTTGCTCAGGTAGTCGTCCATCCCGGCGTCCAGGCACCGCTCGCGGTCGCCCTTCATCGCGTGTGCGGTCATGGCGACGACGAAGGTGCGGCGCCCGGTGCCGGCCTCTCCCGCGCGGAGCGCCCGGGTCGCCTCGAACCCATCCATCTCGGGCATCTGTACGTCCATCAGCACCACATCGAACGGGGCCGCCGCGAGCGCGCCGAGCGCCTGGCGGCCGTTCGCAGTCATCGTGACCGTGTGGCCGAAGTTCTCTAACAGCCGGGTGATCACGCGCTGGTTCACCGGGTTGTCCTCCGCGACCAGCACCCGGAATACCGGCCCCGGGGGGGCGTGTTCGGTGCCCGTGGCCGGCGGGACGCGCGAGTCCGCGGGGGTGCCGCCGACCGCACACGTGCCCCGGAGGGCCGCGGCGATGGCCCGGTTCAGGTGCCGGCTCTTGACCGGTTTCACGAGGTACGCGGCCACCCCGAGGTCGCGGCACCGCGCGGCGTCCCCCTGGCGGTCCGCCGAGGTGAGCATCACCACGGCGGTGGCGGTCAGCTCGGGGTCCCGCCCGATCCGCTCGGCGGTCACGAACCCGTCCATGCCGGGCATCATCCCGTCCAGCAGCACGAGCGGAAACGGCGCGCCCCGCACGACCGCCCAGCGGAGTTCGTCCAGCCCTTCCATGCCGCTCGCGACGCACGTCGGATTGGCCCCCCAGTGGCGCACCGTTTCGGCCAGCACCCGGCGGTTGGTCGCGTTATCGTCCACGATCAGCACCGGGACCCCCGTGAGGTCCACCGGCGCCTCGGTGTCGCGGACCCACGACGCCCTGGTCCGCTCCACCCGCACCTCGAACCAGAACGTGCTGCCCGCTCCGGCCTCGCTCTCGGCCCACAGGCGCCCGCCCATCAGCTCGACGAGGCGCAGACAGATGGTGAGGCCCAGACCCGTGCCCCCGTACTTCCGGGTGGTGCTCCCGTCGGCCTGGGTGAACGGCTCGAACACGGACGCGAGCTTGTGCGCGGCGATCCCGATCCCGGTGTCCGTGACGCTGAACCGAAGGGCTACCGCGTCGCCGGGGGCGGGGACCTGGGCGCACCGGACCACGACCTCGCCGTGGTCGGTGAACTTGATCGCGTTGCCCACGAGGTTGGTCAGCACCTGGCGGAGCCGGCGCGCGTCGCCGAGGAGGATGTCGGGCGTATCCGGGCTCACCTCGCAGGCCAGTTCGAGCCCCTTCGCGTGTGCCCGCCCGGCGAGCGCCTTGAGGGTGTCGCTGATCATGTCCCCGAGCGAGAACGGGAGCGGGTCCAGATCGAGCTTCCCCGCCTCGATCTTCGAGAAGTCGAGCACGTCGTTGATGACCGTGAGCAGCGCGTCGGCGGACGACTTGACCAGCGCGACCGACTCGCGCTGGTCCGGGGACAGCCGCGTCTCCAGGAGCAACTCGGTCATGCCCACGATGCCGTTCATCGGGGTCCGGATCTCGTGGCTCATGTTGGCCAGGAACTCGCCCTTCGCCCGGTTCGCGGCTTCGGCCGCGGCCTGTGCGTGCTTGAGCGCGGACACGTCGGTCACGATCCCGATGTACCCGTCCGGCGCCCCGACCGCGTTCCGCAACGTGATCGTCCGGCCCAGCACCCAGATGGTCTCCCCGTCCGGGCGCAGGAACCGGTACTCCAGTTCGCCCGTGCCGGCGCCCGTGCGCACGAGCTCCCAGGACCGGAACACCCGGTCCCGGTCCGCGGGGTGGATGGCCGACACCCACCCCGAGCCGGCGGCCCGGTCGGCCGACAGGCCCGTGAGTTCGCACCACCGCTCGTTGTGGTACACCCGCGCGCCGGTGGCGCTCGACTGGAAGATGCCGACCGGCGAGTGCGTCGCCAGGGTCCGGTAACGCTCCTCGCTCGCCCGCAGCGCCTCGTCGCTCCGCTTGCGCGCCGTTACGTCCAGTATCTGCGAAACGATGTGGTGCGGGCGCCCGCCCGCGTCGCACACCATCGACACGTTGACCTGCACCCAGAGGACCGACCCATTCTTGTGGACGTACCGCTTCTCGCGCTGGTACGTGGGTCCGTTCCCGGAGTGCAACCGGGTCACGCACTCGGCGTCCCCGGTGCGGTCCTCCGGGTGCGTGATGTCGCGGAACGCGCGCGCGAGCAGTTCCGCCTCGGTGTACCCGACCAGGTCGCACAGCACCCGGTTCACGCGGGTGAACCGGCCGTCCGGGGAGAGGAGCGCCATCCCGATGGCGGCACTGTCGAACGCGCTGCGGAACCGCTCCTCCTGCTGCCACAGTTCGGCGGTGCGCTCCCGGACCCGCTCCTCGACGGTCTCCCGGGCGGTCTCCAGTTCGGCCTCCCGCTCCGCGGTGCGCCGGATGTCGTGGTCCCCCCACCAGCACGCGATCCCCAGGAACACGTCCGTGAACACCACCCAGCCCGCGTGCTCGAGCCAGCGCCAGTCGGCCCCGGGCCCGGTGCCGTACACGGACTCGGGCCACGCCAGCCCGCGCACGACGTGGTCCAGCGCGGTCACCGCGGACGCGACCAGCAGCACCCGCCAGTCGCGGTACAGCGCGAGGAACGCGAGCGACCCGAACACGTGGAAGTGGGTTTCGAGGCGCCCCCCGGTGAGGTGAATCAGGAGGCCCGCGGAGAGCATTTGCGCGGCGGCAACGATGCACCGGGTGCTCGCCCGCCCGGGGCGCACCGCGACCAGGGCGACGGGCAGCGCGACGACCCACCCGCCGAGCGCGACCGCGGCCCACACGTGCGGGTGAATCCGGCTCGTGCTCCCGGCCCAAGTGAGCGGCGACACCCACGCGGCCAGAACCACCATCCCGGCCCACTGGAGCACCAGCAGCACGGCGAACATGCGATCGGTGCGCCGGTGGACCGCGCACCGCCCCCCCGCGATCAGCTCCCGCACCCGGTTGGTCCCGGCGTGACTCGTGTTCACCACGTCGGCCATATTTGGTGCCCCGTTCTCGTTCTGGTTCTCGGTTCCGGCGGGCGGTTCAAGCGTCGGGTGCGAGGAGCGGGCAGCCGAACACCGGGCTCGTGGGGGCGCCCGTGCTCCCGCGCACCCAGTCCTGAACCGCCCGCGTGCCCGGGCTCTCGCCCACTCGTCCGCGTGCCCGGGTCAGCCCGCCGCGGAACGCGATCCGCCCCATCGGGTCGGTGAGCACCGCGTGCCCCGAGGTCTCGGCCCCGAGCCGCCGGGCCTCCGATCCGCCTCGATCTACCCCACGCGCGGCCCCGGGGACGCGCGCGACCAGATCCCAGGACTCGCCCGCCACCCACCCCGGTTCGGTGCCCCATGGGAGCACGAACAGCACCCGCACCGCGAGGTCCGGGACCGCACGCGCGAGAGCCCCTAGCTCTCCGAGTGAGGCCCGCGAACAGGGGCAGTGCGGGTGTACAAACACGGTCAGGCGCCATCCTGCGGGCGCACGTTCGTTTGGGGGCGCGGGCGCAGCGCCTTCGGGCGCCCGAACCGGTCCCGCGGTGACCTCGTATCGCTCCCAGGCCCAGAACCCGGCTGAGACCACAAACAGCCAAAGCGCGCCGGTCAGCCAGACCAGGGTATCGCGTGCCATCGCGTCCTCCCAACCGGCAATTGTCCGATGGGTGATCGTGTATTTCGTTAGCTGCAAAAAACGATAGTTCGTGCGGTGAAACAATTCCGCCGAAATGTGCCCCCGGCGCCTGTGCGCCGGAACCGCACAGTGCGAATTCAAGCGGGGGGCGAAATCCGGCGCGAGGCGCGAGGCCGGAGCCCGCGGAATGCGGCCCCAGGGCTCGCGCGGTGCCACGAAACTCTCGTGCGCACCGAACACGCACCTCCGCCCGCTCGCTCCGGCCTGTCCTGGGGTGTCATTTTTGACAGATTATATTAATAAATATATTTATATATTTCTGTTATTATTAGTTGCGAGTGGTGATAGCGACCCGGAACGGTCAGTTGGGAGCGGCCTGAGCCGGTGCAACCCAGGCGGTTCACCGCCCCGGGGCCGTGTGGGGGGCTGAGAGCGGGTGTGCGAGGGCCAGTGCGGTTTCCAGGCTCGACTTTCCCGGCGAGCCGGGGTGTATGATACGTCCCACACCGATGGTATCGGCGAGGCGGGTCGTTTGGAGGCAGGTCATCAGGTCCGGCTGGACCCCGGTCAGGATCAGCGCGACGCCCCGGCCTCGGAGCGCCGCTTCCAGGTTCTTGAGGAGGGAAAGGAACCCGGCGTCCGGGTTGCGCCCGCGATCCAGTACGAGCACCACGGCCCGGACCCCCGGCTGCGCGGCCCGCGCGATGGCCGCGAAGTGCCGGTCGAGATCGACTTCCGCACCGAAGAACAGTTCGCCGTCCAGCTCGAACCCCAGCACCGGAGCCGCGGCCGGGTCGTCCGCGGCGCGCTCGCGCCACGCCCCTTCGGGGGTCGGCACCAGGGCCAGGAACCGGACCTGTGCCGCCTTGGGCACGTACAGCGCGAACGAGAGGAACACCCCGATCACGATGCAGAACTCGACCGAGATCAGGACCGCCGCCAGCGCCGTTGCGAGCACCACCCCGGCGTCGAACCGGGTGGCGCGGAGGTGGAACCGGAGCTGCCGCCCGTCTATCATCCGGTACGCGGCCAGGATCAGCAGCCCGGCCAGCGACGCGCGGGGGACGTAGCCCGCGAGCGGCGCGAGGAACAGCACGGTGCCCGCCACCGCCGCCGCTGCGAAGACCCCGGACCACTGGCTCACCGCCCCGGCCTGCTGGTTCACCGCCGAGCGGGTGAGCGACCCGGACCCGGGGAGGCACTGGAAGAAGCTCCCGGCGAAGTTCGCGGCCCCTTCGCTCAGGCACTGCTGGTTCACGTCGAGCTTCTGCCCGGTTCGCGCCGCGATCGCCTTGGCCATCGCGACCGCTTCGAGCAGCCCCAGCATCGCGATGGCGAACGCGCTGCCCATCAGGAGGCGGGTCTGCTCCCACTTTACCTCGGGCCACTGAAACGATGGCAGCGCCGAGGGCACGGCCCCGACAATCTGAACGCCCCGCTCGTGCAGCCCGAACTCGGAAACGAGAGCCGCCATGAGCGCGACCGCGACGAGGTGCTGAGGGATTGGGAACCGGAACCCGCGCCGCTTCATGACCCGGTTCGCGTGCCGGACCGCGAGCACCACCACCACCGTCCCCGTGCCAACCAGCACCGTCGGCCCGTGCGGACCGGACCCGGCGGTGAGCGTGGCCCAGAACCGCGTGAGGAAGTGGTCCGTGGCGGCTCCGCGCGGGCGCAGGCCGAGAAAGTGTTTCGCCTGATCGAGGATGAGCAAGGTGGAGGCCCCGAGGGTGAACCCCACGATGACGCTGTGCGACACGAACCGCGTGAGATCGCCCAGGCGCAAGAGCGCGATCCCGAGTTGAACGGCCCCGACCAGGAACGTGAGCGCAACCGCCGCTTGCACCCGCTCGCCATCGGGAACGAGTACGAGGGCACTTAGCAGGGCGACGGAAATTGCGTTCGTGGGGCCGTTGATGAGTTGCCGGGACGAGTCGAGCAGCGCGCCGACCGCGGTCATCACGATCGCGGTGTAGAGCCCGTATTGTGGGGGGAGCCCGGCGAGCAGCGCGTAGGCCATCGCCTGCGGCACCGCGACCGTGGCGACCGTGATCCCGGCCGTCAGATCGCGCCCGAAGGCCGCGGCCGAGTACGTGCGAAGTGCATCGAGTGCGGGCACGCGCCGGAGCACCCAGCGCATCCCGGCGGAACGGTTGGCGGGGTCCGGAGACGGGGCATCGGCGTCTGGCATGTTTGCCGTTCGGAGAGTGACCGTGTCAACCGCTGACGGGATCGGCAGCCTTCCTGTTGCGGTATAGGGATCACCCGCCCGTGGCGGAAGTGGCTCACGGTCCCAGCGCTCGCCGAAGACGTGCCCCGAAGAGATCGCAAAATGTCGTGCCACTCCCCAGGGCCGTCGGCGCACGAGTCGCCGGGCGGCAATCGCGGCCGTTTTTCGTTGCCTCCGGTTCGGATGTGGCGATGATAAGCTCTCAAACCCGCCGCCCGCTCCACACCGAACCGTTGCCGCTATGCACCCGTCCGACCGCTCCC
>DASWYH010001254.1:0-6860 GCA_036405095.1 Gemmata sp.
GGGCCAACATATCGGGGTACTGCGACCCCTGCCCCGGGAACAGGAACGCGACCCGGGGGGGCGCGGCGTTCGGACCCGAAGAGAAGTACACGCCGCGCGGGTCGGTGTGCGCGTCGGCCTTCGGCAGCGCGCCGAGTGCGCCGTCGAGTTTCTCCTTGAGGTCGGCGAGCGAGGTCGCGACCACCGCGAGCGTGGCGCCGGCGGCCTTGGCCTCGCGGCTCGACTGCCACACGCTCGCCGCAAGGGCGGCCAGCGTCGGCTGTGCCCCGGCCGCGAGCGCGTCCCGCACCTTCGTGACGGAATCGAGGACGTGGGCCTTGTCCGCCCGGCGCCAGACGAAGAGTTCCGCGGGCCACTCCCGCAGCCCGGTCTCGGTCCGGTTCAGGAAGTCGCCCGTGTACTCTTCGAGCACCGTGTGGAAGTTGGTCCCGCCGAACCCGAACGCGCTCACGCCGGCGGTGCGCGGGTGGTCGGCGCCGTGGACCCAGGGCTTCGCTTCGGTGTTCAGGTACAGCGGCCCGCCGTCCAGGTTCGCCTTCGGGTTCGGCTTCTCGACCAGGGTCGGCGGCAGCACCTTGTGGTGCAGCGCGAACGCGGTCTTGATGAGCCCCGCGAGCCCCGCCGCGCACTTGCTGTGACCGATCATCGACTTCACGGAGCCGATGGCGCACGACTGCGGCGGCCCGCCCGCGTCGCGCATCAGTTGCCCGATCGCCCGGGCCTCGGTCTGGTCGCCCACCACCGTACCGGTGCCGTGCGCCTCAACGAGCGCGACCCGCGCCGGGTTCACGCGGGCCTGGGCGTAGGCCCGGTGGAGCGCCCGGAGCTGCCCCTCGGCCCGCGGCGCGGTGAGCCCCTTGTCGCGCCCGTCGCTCGACGCGCCCACGCCCTTGATGACCGCGTAGATCCGGTCGCCGTCGCGCTCCGCGTCCGCGAGCCGCTTCAGCACCGCCACGCCGACCCCCTCGGCCAGCGCGATCCCGTCGGCGTCGGCGTCGAAGGGCCGGCACCGGCCCTTCGGGCTGAGCGCGTGCGTCTTCGAGAACGCCACATACGCATACGGGGTCTGCACCGCGTCGCCGCCCATCACGACGGCCACGTCGCTGGTGCCGTCTTGCAGCTCGCGCACGCCGGCGTAGAGCGCCGCGAGCGACGAGCCGCACGCGGCGTCGATCGCCATGTTCGGGCCGCCGAGGTTGAACCGGTTCGCGACCCGCCCGGCGGCGACGTTCAAGAGGATGCCGGGGAACGAGTCCTCGGTCCACTCGGGCAGGATGCCCTCGCCCAGCTTGATGATGTCGTCCGACCGCGTGGTGACGCCCGGGATCGTGTCCATCAGGGGCATGCACGCGCGGAACCCGTAGGAGACGGACAGCGGCATCCCGCCGCCGCCGACGCCGAGAATGGCGCAGGTGCGCTCGCGTGCGAAGGGCCGATCGAGATACCCGGCGTCACCGATCGCCTGGTTCACCGCTTCGAGCAGCAGGAGCTGGAGCGGCTCGATGTTCGGCAGCGACTTCGGCGTGATGCCGTACTTGAGCGGGTCGAAGTACACGTCCGACATGAACCCGCCCCACTTCGACACCATCTTGTCGCGGGCGCGGGGGTCGGGGTCGTAGTACAGCCGCCAGTCCCAGTGCGAGGCCGGGATCTCGATGACCGCGTTCGCCTTCGCGAGCACGTTGGTCCAGTACTGCCACAGCGACCCGGCCCCGGGGTAGAAGCACGACAGCCCGATGATGGCCACGTCGCAGGGCGGCGGCGCCTCGGGCTCGACGTGCAGGGCCGCGAGTGCCCCTTCGGGAAGAACGATGCTGCCGGTGACGTCCGCGTGCAACTCGGCGATCGTCGTGACCCGGTCGCGCAGGGCGGCGACCTGACCGATCATGAACATGCCGCGCGCGAACTGCTCGTCGGCGCTCACGTGGGTGAGCCCGTCGCCGTTGGTGGGCGCGCCCGCCTTCGGCGCCCCGCGGTCCACGCCCTTGCTCGCGACCCGCAGGCGCCCGAGGTTCATCCGCTCCAGCGCGATGCCCACTTCGAGCGGCGATTTGCCCTCCGCCCGGAGCTTCCGCTTCTCGGCCTCGAAGGCCTCGGCGTAGGGCGTCGGGATGCACCGGATGGCGTGCCCGGGGCCGGTTTCGAGCAGCACCGTGTCGGCGCACGCGAGCGCCTCTTTCTGGAACCGTTCCGTGATCGCCCCGCCCGCCACGGCCTCTTCGGTGAAGAGGTACGCGGTGCCGAGCAGCACCCCGACCTTCACCCCCCGGTCGGCCAGCGGCGCGCTGAGCGCGGCCACCATGCCGGCCGAGAGCGCGTCGTGGATGCCGCCCGCGAACACCACGTGCAGGTCGTCGGCCGGTTTCCCGCCGATGTGCTCCAGGAGCGCCTCGATCATCGGCTCCCACAGCGCGAAGCTCGCGCGCGGCCCGATGTGCCCGCCGCACTCCTGCCCCTCGAAGATGAACCGGCGCGAGCCGTCCTTGAGGAACATCTTCAGCAGCCCCGGCGACGGCACGTGCAGGTACGTCGGGATGCCCTGCGCTTCGAGTTCGCGGGCCTGGTCCGGGCGCCCCCCGGCGATGATCGCGAACGGCGGCTTGTGCGCCCGGATGGCGTCGAACTGTTCGGCGCGGATCTCGGCGGGAACGAACCCGAGGACGCCCACGCCCCAGGGCCGCTTCCCGAGCTTGGCTTTCGTTTCGGCGAGGAGCTTTTCGGTTTCGGCCTTGCGCAGGAGCGCGAGCGCCAGGAACGGGAGCCCGCCGCCCGCCGCGACGCTCGCCGCGAACGCGGCCGTGTCGCTCACGCGCGTCATCGGGCCTTGCAGGACCGGGTACTTCGTGCCGTGCGACTTGGCGAGCGGGGCGTCGGGGCGGAGGTGCCCCAGGCGCTTGGCGGCTTCAAGAGACCTTGCGACGCGCTCGCAGAGCGCTTGCACCACGCCCGCAACCGTCACGCCCTTCGCCGCGAGGGGCGCGGCGGTCCCGATGTCCTGGCCGACGAGCCACGCGCCGGCGCGCGGATCGATCCCCGCCCGCGCGCGGACCGCTTCGAGCCACGCCGCGCGCTTTTCTTCGGGTGCGAGCGCCGCGGCCTGGAGCCGCTCGTCTTCCTTCGCCAGCTCCTGCGCCGCCGCACAGTCCGGCCGGGCGTAGATGCGGTAGCCCTCGCCGAGGAGCGCCCCGAGAACGAGCGTTTCGCTCCCGTCGAGGCCGCTCGCGCGCTTGCAGGTGGCCTCGCTCAGCGGCGTTTCGCGCGTGAGCAGCACCTGCGAATCGAGCGCGACGCCCCGCGCCCCGCCCGCGACGCACGCCGCGGCCGTGTTCAGGCCGATCCCGCCGCGCACCCAAAACGGCACGGTCGTTCCGTTCTTGGCCGCGAACTGGCGCCACCGCTGGAGCAGCACGAACGACGTGTCGGGGCCGACCCGCCCGCCGGCCTCGTGGCCCTTCAGAACGACACCCGCGGCGCCGAGTTCCACGGCGCGCGCCGCCTCCGCGACGCTCACCGCCTCGCGCAAGACCACCGCGCCGCTGCGCTTCAGGTCATCAATGCGCCGGGGCAGTTCCGGGTGGTCCGCACCCGCGAGGACGACAACCGAAGGCTTGAAGCGGCCCAGCAGGTCGAACAGGGCGCTCGCGTCGGTCCGGAGCAGGACACCGAACCCGGTCGCGAACCGCGCGAGACGGGTGAGCGCGGGCTGGGCCGTGGTGGGGGAGCCGAATTCCAGGTCCAACACCCCGCACGCACCGGCCCGACAGGCGGCGATGGCGAGGGACGGATCGGCGGCACCCGACGGGGACAAAACAAGGAGGTCGCGCGGTTCCATCACTCGCCTCAAAGGGCTTAGACCTCCCTGTCCGGAATATCTGTAAACCGGGTCACGTCCCCGGTGCCAGGTGGCGCGTGAATCGAGATCCGCTCGCGCCTCAACCGTCAGTATCGGAAGTCCGAGTCGGTTTGGCAAACTGGGCAACGTGGATAGCTATGGCACATTGGGACTTAGATGCAACGCGGAATCCGCGGCTGTGCCCCGTCCGCACACTCCGAAACGGCGGGTTGTAGCGAAGGCATCTGTTGTGCCGAAATTGGGGTAATTCGGTAAGCGTGGTTGTGCCGATAACGACGGGGGACGCAGCGGTCCACGGGCTCCGAGAAAGGGACGGCTCATGCGCGGTATTCTCCTCGCTCTCGTTATAGTTCCGTGCGCGGTCGGCTGTGGCAGCGAGCGGTTCGCGCTCAAGACCCGGGTGGCCGGGCAGGTGGAAACGCGGCTCGATGCGCCCCCGGTGAGTCCGAGCGCCGGGCACGTGAAGCCCGTCGTGGTGCAGAACGGCCCCAGCCGCATCGCCCTCATCGACGTTGACGGGCTCATCCTCAACACCCCGTTCGTCGGCCCCCTGTCGGTCGGCGAGAACCCGGTGGCCCTGTTCCGTGAGAAGCTCGAAGCCGTGGCGTGCGACCCCTGCGCCAAGGCCGTGGTCCTGCGCGTCAACAGCCCGGGCGGGGGCGTCGCGGCGTGCATTTCGATGCGCCACGACCTCGAACGGTTCAAGCAGCGCACCGGCTTGCCCGTGGTCGCGTGCCTGATGGATACCGCGACCGGCGGCGCGTATTACCTCGCGTCCGCCGCGGACCAGATCGTGGCCGGCCCGGCGACCGTGACCGGCGGCCTCGGCGTGATCCTGAACCTGTTCAACCTTCAGGACTTAATGGGCATGGTGAACGTTCGGACGCAGATCGTCAAAGCGGGCGAGCGGACCGACATCGGCACCTCGGCCCGCCGGGTCACGGAGGGCGAGCGGGAGCTGCTGCAAGCGATGGCGAACGAGTTCCACGAGCAGATTGTCAACGACATCCGCCGCACCCGCCCCGGGGTCGTCGTCCAGCTCAGCACGCCGTTCGAGGGCTCGCTGTTCGGGTGGAACATCGACCGCGGGCGGACCTTCGACGGGCGCATCTTCACCGGTTCGCAGGCGAAGACCCGCGGGCTGGTGGACCACATCGGCGACCTCGACGAGGCGCTCGATCTGGCGGCCCAGTTGGGCTGCCCTGGGGCGACCGCGCGGCCCGGGGTGGTCATGTACCGGCGGTCCAACGATCCGGCCCGTTCGGTGTACGCGATCACCGCGAACGTGCCCCTCCAGGGCGCCGGGCTATTCCCCTCGGTCCCCGGCATCGACCGCGCCAAGCTCCCGACCTTCCTGAGCGTGTGGCAGCCCGAACTCACGATCGAAAAGCTCGGCGGTAAGTGAACACTTCCGAGGTCGTCCGGTGGTCAGGGGCGCGAGCCTCTGGCCCTTTTTGACGGATCGTGCTGCCAAATCCCCGCTCGTCCAGAGCTTTCGCACCTTTTCCCTCTTGCCCTCTCCACTCAACCCACTCAGGTTAACCATCACAGCTTGCCGAGCACCACCGAGACGTACAACCGGCGATGTTTACCAACCAGCATCACCTCAAGCACCTGCTGCGGCCGTACCACTATACGGCCGAGGACCAGTACCGCGCCGAACTGCGGCACCTGTTTCAGCCCGCGTGGCACCCGGTCGCGGTCAAAAGTGACCTCGCCCGTCCCGGCGACTTCCTCACCCTCGACCTGCTCGAAACCCCGTTCCTCATCCGCAACTTCGATGGCGAGTTGCGCGCGTTCCTGAACGTGTGCCCGCACCGGCACAGCAAACTCACGGAAAAGCCCCAGGGCAACGCCGAGAAGTTGCGGTGCCAGTATCACGGGTGGGAGTTCAACAAGGACGGCGGCACCGGGAAGATTCCCGACGCCAAGGTGTTCCGCCCGTGGGACCGCGAGAACTCGTGCCTACGGAGGTTCCGCGTGGACACTTGCGGCGACCTGGTGTTCGTGAACTTCAACGAGTCGGGCGCGTCGCTGCGCGAGTGGCTCGCGCCGGTTTGGGACGCGTGGCAGAACTTCGGCGGGGCGTACCGGCACGCGGCGACGTGGGAGAAAGAGTTCCCGTGCAACTGGAAGGTGGTGCTGGAGAACTCCCTGGAGTCGTACCACATCCCCGAGGTGCACCCGCACACGTTCAAGGAGTTCCCGCCGGAAGAGAACGCGTGGCACGAACTCACGGACCGGTTCACTTCGTTCAAGACGATACCGCCGCGCGAGTTCGCGACGTTCGCCCAGGATTGGATGGTCCGGCGCATGGGGATGCCGGTGAGCAACGAGTACTGGCACCGCGTTTTGCACCCGCACGCGACGGGCAGCTCACTCGACTCGTTCCGGATGATGCAGTGCGTGTTCCCGACCGGGCCGGCCACGTGCCGCTACCGGTGCATCTTCTTCACGCTCCGCGGGACGCGCTCCAACCCGCTCGCGTGGGCGCTGTACCGAACGCTCAGACCGATTGCCACGGCCATCGGCAAGAAGGTGTTCGCGGAGGACGGGTCGATTTACCGGGGCGTGCAGCGCGGGTTGGAAGCGAGCCCGCACCCGGGCGTGATCGGCACCCGCGAGGAGCGGGTGTACCAGTTTCAGAAGTACGTGCTGGAGAACACACAGGGGCCACGGGAGTTGCCGCAGGTTGAAGCCCCGGTGCCCGCGAGCGGCGCTTGCGCGGGGTGACGATGCGACGCCCAAAAAACGAACCGGGCCGCACCTGTCGGTGCGGCCCGGGCCGTTTGGGGCACGCCTTGCCCGCGCCCCATTACTTTCGGGTGACACATTGCGCCTCATTTTGGAAGGCCCAACGTGCCGCCCTCCGGCCGGACTTTCGCCCCGCGCCGCGGTGCCTTATTTCGGCAGCGTCAGCGCTTTGATCGCCTTGCGGAACGGGTCCCCGCGGAACGCGTTGAAGGTCTCCATCCGCTCTTTGATTCGGCTGTCCACGGAATCCAGG
>DASWYH010001255.1:0-1826 GCA_036405095.1 Gemmata sp.
CCACGGCACGAACGGCCCGCGTGGGTTCGGCCCGGCGGAGCAGTTTCACGGCCTTCCAGCGGCGGGTGGCGTGTTTCGGCGGCGGTTCGGGAACGATCGTCGGCTCGCGCCCGTCGAGCGTGCGGAGCCGCTCGCTGCGGAACAGGCGGTGCAGCGACCGTTCGACCTCGGGCCATTCCGGTTCGGGTGAGTGGATGTGGGCCAGGTGATCGAGCGCGTCGTCGATGCGCCCGGCGAACGCCAAAAGATCGACGAGCAGGCGCCGCGCGCCCGGGTCACCGGGCGCCCCGGCGACCGCGGCCTCTTGGGACGCAACCGCGTCCGCGAGCCGGCCGTCGGCGAGCAGGTCGTGAACGGTCGGTTCCATTCCGATAGTTTATGCGCTCAGGCCGCGCGCGCAACAGGTCGCGCCTCGGACGAACCGCCCGCGGACACCGGGCGACCGGTCAGCCGCGACAGCGCCTCGGCCACCTGAAAAGCGTTCAGCACCTCCACCACGTCCGCCGCGGCCGGCAGTTCCGGAAAGCGGTTCGCGCTGTCCGTTTGGTGAATAACCGCCGGGCCGAGCAGCACGACCCGTTCGCCCCCGATGCGCGGGGCGACGGAAAGCGGTTGCGCGGGCCAGAGCCAGTGCCCGCACCCGCCAACACCGGCGGGCAGGGTCGCGTCGGCGCTCAGCGCCGCGGGCGCAAAAAGTTGAAACGGGATACCGTCCCCTTCTCCGGCCCTTGTGAGGGCGCGGGGCGCGACCGAAGTTGCACCCGGTTCGGAGGGGCGCTGCTTTTCGCTCCCGCTCTCGTGCGGGCGGGCCACGGGGAGAAGTTCTTCCAACAGGCGGCAAAACTGGCCCACGCTCGCGGCCCCGCGGACGTGGACCTTGACGCCGGTTCGGTCGGCCGGAGCGAGGACCAGGAACACCTCATCGTCGGGCACCGCAAGCAGGTCCGCGAGGTCGCGGGCGGCGGAGCAGTGCGGGGCCAACTGGAGGGCCGCGGTTCTGAACCCGTCGAGCGCGCGGGCGACCCGCCGTACCTCAACGTGCTCGAACAGGTGCGGGAGCTCGGTGGTGATGGCCCGGGTGAGTTCGGCGAAGCGGTCCGGAGCGACGGGGGGGCGAGCGGATTCGAGTTCGGTTTGGCGCTTCGGATCGAAGAAGAACACCGCCGGCTCGTTCCACCGGTCCGGTTTGAGTTGCTTGGTGGCCCGTGTGAGGGTGTTGCGCAGGGCCAGAAGGCGCGGGCGCGCGGCGAACGCGGGCTCGACGGGGCGCGGCGCTTCAACGTATTGCAGACCGCTGCGGCGGTCGAATAGCTCGGCTGACACTCGCGTCCTCCTTGACGACGGGCGGCCCATTCCCGCAATTAGACGCGATCGGGTGAAGCGGTTTCAAGTGGAACTCCACGGTCGCGCAAGTTGGGCTTCCGCCGCTCCCCGGCTTGTGGCATTCTGCGCGGAGCATGGACGCACCCGAACCGACCCCGACCCCCGAAGTTCCCAACACCCCGCCCCCGCGCGCCCGCCGGCTCACGCGCCGCCGGGTGCTGAAGCTCGCGGGCGGTGCTCTCGCGCTGGGGTTCGGCGCGGAGTTCCTGCGCGTGGTCGTGCGGACCAACGAGCACACCGTGATCCCCGGCCGGGTGTACCGCACGGCGCAACTCAAACCCGAACGGCTCCAGAAGCTCATCGACGAAAAGGGCATCCGCACCGTTGTGAACCTCCGCGGCGTGTGCAGCAACATGCCGTGGTATCTGGACGAGTGCCGCACCACCCACGCCGCGAACGTGAACCAGGAGGACATCACGTTCTCCGCGAAGCGGTTCCCAGCG
>DASWYH010001256.1:0-8774 GCA_036405095.1 Gemmata sp.
TGTTCAGCTTGGCCCGCCACATGACCGATCACCCCACTCTCATCGGCGACCTCGTGGCGGTCGCAATGGCCCAGGTGGCGCTCGCACCGTTTGAAGAGATGCTGGGCCAACCGCGGTGCCCGAACTTCTACTGGGCGCTGACGGCGCTCCCGCACCCGTTCGTTTCACTCGAAAAGGGTCTGGAGGGCAAGCGCATGTTGATCGATGTCGAGCTGCGCGACCTGGACGACCAGAACGTGATGACAACGGCGCAACTCAAGAAGCTAATGAGCCACATCGACAAACTCACCCTCCGGCCCCCCGAAAACAAGACCGTCTTGTGGCTCGCCAAGAAGGCCAAGGACGAGGTCCACATGGCGGCCGCGCGCCGCCGGCTGGCTGCGAACGGCACCCCGGCGGACCGGGTCGCCCAGTTCTCGCCCTACCAAGTGTTGCTGCTCGATGAGAAATTGGAATACGAGATCCAGCGCGACGAGGAGATGAAGCTGGCGCCCCTGCCGACGTGGGAAGCGCTCCCGCGGCTCCTGAAGCTCCCGGCGCCGAGCGACCGGGCGCTCGTGGCGAGTTTCCTGCCGAACTTGTACCGGGTGCGGCTCGCACAGGGGCGGCTCGAACAGCGGATCGCCATCTTGCGGTGCGTGGAAGCATTGCGGTTGTACGCAGCCGCCCACAACGGAGCCCTGCCAGAGAAGCTCGCAGACCTCGCGGTGCCGCAACCGCTCGACCCGTTCACCGGGAAACCGTTTTTGTACGAACTCGTTGACGGGGTCGCGCACGTCCGGGGCACGCCCCCCGCCGGGCAAGAAGACGTGGCCGCGTACAACCTCCACTACGAAATTGCGATCCGCAAGTGAACGCACCACTGCCTGAAGGCGGTGGCTTCGGGTAACGGACTGAAAGTCCTGTTCCGACCGAAGATCGGCTGAAGCCCTCCGGCCGACAGGCCGGCTCAGGAACCACAGGGGCGAGACACCCGCCCGGCTGGATCATTCGGCCTTCCGCGGACGAACACACCGCACCCTCCTCGGGGGGCGCGGCTCACCGCATCACGGCGAGCCACTCCGTGCCGAGTATCACTTGGCCGAATCCAGGGGGCGCAGCCGCGGTGCTCAAAGCGCCGCGAACCGGCCCCGCGAACCAGCTGAAGCCGTCGCCTGAAGGCGAGGGTTTTGCCCCACCCAGCAGATGACAATAAGCGGTTTCTTACCTCAGCCGCTCATAAAAGGGCGAGTCTCAGGTACGAGCGGCTGCGTTCCGGACGAGAGGCGCAGAAGCCGCAAGAGGGCGTTTGGTGTAGCCCGCGCGCTCCGAGCGGGCGCCGAGAACGCACGAATGACGTTGACCGCCGGGTCGCGCGCTCACCCCAAGTGGGCCACAGCGGCCCAACCCCCACTCGGTTCACGAGCGCTCCAGCACCCAACTCGGAACAACTGGATCTGGCATGACACCCGTGGATTAGTCAATTCGACGGCTTTCAAACCCCCATACCAACGGGACGACGGTTCGGCCCGGCACGACCGAGTATGAGAGTTCGGCCCGACGCTGGTTGATTTCTCATCACTTTCGCCTTGTCGCGCTGTCACCCCTGTCAGAGATTAACTCGGCCCGCCCGGGGTGCGGTGCCGACTCGCATTCTGCTCTCATTTCGCTCCCTTCTGTCCCGGTACAGGGCTCCCTATGCACACACCGACCACCGTAAAAGGTCCGCGTGGGTTCACGCTGATCGAGTTGTTAGTTGTGATTGCGATCATCGCGATTTTGATCGGTCTGCTGCTGCCCGCGGTCCAGAAGGTACGCGAGGCGGCGGCCCGCATGAAGTGCCAGAACAACCTCAAACAGATCGGGCTGGGGCTGCACAACTACCACGACGCCAACAACGCTCTGCCGCCCGGTATCAGCACGGGCATCCCGCCGGCCAACTCCCCGGACTGGGACCGGCGGTGCTGGGCGCAGTTCATCCTCGGGTACGTCGAGCAGGACGCCATGTTCAAGAACGTGACCGCGCGGGTTCAGGCACTGCAAGCCGGGGGCGGCGGGTACACGATCGACGGGTGGGCGGGCTTCGATATCGCGGTTCCGGTGTTCCAGTGCCCGACCGACCCGAACAGCCCGAAGACACAAACGGTAGCCGGGAACGCCCAGGGCGCTCACGGGAACTACGCCACGTGCGCCGGGAACACGTACTTCGGTAGCACCGGCGAGAACCTGAACGGGGCGTTCTATTCCAAGTCGAAGACCCGACTCGTGGCGATCACCGACGGAACCAGCAACACGCTCTTCGCGGCCGAAATCCTCGTCGTTAAGGACACCACCCAGCATGACTTGCGCGGGCGGTACAACAACGCGATTCACGGGGGCACCATCTTTTCGACTCTCAACACCCCGAACACCACCGCGGGTGACCAGATCAACGGCAACTACTGCATTCCCGCAACTAAGGCGCCCTGCGCCACACCTTCCGCTGCGACCCAGGGCATTTACGCCCGGAGCTTGCACACCGGTGGGGTGAACGCGCTGTTGGGTGACGGGTCGGTGCGGTTCATCCCGGACTCGGTAGACGCCTCGGTGTACAGTGCCCTCGGGTCCGCGATCGGCGGGGAGCCGATGGGGAGCTACTAACGGCTCACTCGTTGCCCGGGCGAAAGCCCTGACAACGAAAAGCCAGAGCAGCGGCCTTCGTTCGTTACGACGCAAAAACGTGGTGACTCCTGCCTTGGAGTTCTCATAATTCGCGGCGTTCGTTAATCCGAGCGCGCCGAAATCGGCGCGCGTTTCGTTCCCGATCCAGTTGCAGCGGAGAAGTTGATGTCCCGATCGGTACTGGTCGCATTGGTGCTTGTGCTGGGCGCCTCCGGGTGCGGCGCGCCGTCGCTGGTGAAGGTGTCCGGGCGGGTAACGCTTGATGGCAAGGAGTTGGAGGACGGCGAAATTTCCCTGGTGCCGGCCGACCCCAAGCACGGGTTGGACGCCGGGAAGATCACCGGCGGGCGGTTCGAGTTCCTCGCAAAGCCGGGTATGAAGAAGGTCGCGATCCGCGCGAACCGCGAGGTCACCGGGAAGAAAGACGCCGCAATGGGGAATAACTTTCGCCAGTTCGAGAGCATCGTGCCCGAACGGTACAACGAGAAAACGGAACTGACCCTGGATGTGCCGACCGACGGGGTTGTGGACCACCTTTTCGAGTTGCAATCCGACAAGCGCGGGTCGGGAGCCGACCCCAAAGGGCCGTAACCACCGGGCGAGGGATCACTCCCCCTGACCGCCCTCGGGCTTGTCCATGTGCGGCATGGGGACCGTTGTCTTCCGGGCGACCACCTTGCCGATGTACGCGATTTCGACCTCGGCCCCGCGCACCGCGAGCCGCGACTCGCGGATCAGCCGCACCGCCGCGACCAGCAGCGCGGACGCGCCCGACAACCCGAACGTCACCGGGATCCAGCCCAGCGCCCACTTCGTCGAGGCCGACAACCCGACCGTGAGGCTCGCGCCCACGAGCAACCCGATGGCGATGTAGAGCGTCACAATGGTGCTCTGCAGCAGGATCAACCGCTGCATGTGCCACCGGACCTGGTTGGCGATGAGGGCACGCTTCTCCAGCACCTCTTCCGTGACCACCCCGTCGGGGAGCTGTTCGGCCATTTCGTTCAGCGCGCGGATGCGGTCCACCACGCGCCCGAGCCGGTTCGATGTGGAGAGGGACAGCGTGCCCGATGCGCTGATCAGCAGCGCCGGCGTAATCATCGCCCCCAGAATCTCACCGGCCCCGAGAAAGTCGATCGCGGTCATCAACGGTTCCCTCCCGAGGGATGAGTGTAGCAACCGTTGTGACCGCGACCTGTCAAACGTTGTTGCCCCGGCCGCGCACTTCGGAGAGAATCACGTCCACCCGCCCGCAACTCCAGGACACGCCGACTCATGCGACCGCTTTCCGTGTTCGCGATCCTCATGGCTCCGTCAGCCGCACTGGGCCAAAAAGACGCAGCCGTCAAGTCCGCCGGGGCGCACGCGGACGCGAACTGGCCCGTCGCCCTGAAGATCTGGGACCATGCCGAGCCCGGCTACCAGGAGAAGCAATCCTCCCGCGCGCTGGCCGAGGTGGCGGAAAAGGCCGGCTTCAGGGTCACGAAAGGGGTCGCAAAGATCCCGACCGCGTTCACCGCGGAGTTCGGGAGCGGGAAGCCCGTGATCGGCATCCTGGGCGAGTTCGACGCGCTGCCCGAGTTGTCCCAGGAGGCCGTACCGTTCCGCCAGCCGCGCAAGGGCGGCAACGGGTACGGCCACGCGTGCGGGCACCACCTGTTCGGCACCGCATCGCTCTCGGCGAGTATCGCCATCGCGGAACAGATCAAGGCCGGCAAAATCAAGGGCACCGTTCGCTATTACATGTGTCCGGCGGAAGAGGGCGGGGCCGCAAAAGCGTTCATGACCCGGGCCGGGCTGTTCGACGATTGCGACGCCGTGCTCCACTGGCACCCCGGGGCGCGCAACTCCGCCGGGGACGCCAGTTGTTTGGCCCGGATCGCGGCCAAGTTCCGGTTCCACGGCACCGCCGCACATGCGGCCGGGGCGCCCGAAAAGGGTCGCAGCGCGCTCGACGCGCTCCTGCTCACGATCCACGCCGTCGAGCTGATGCGCGAGCACACGCCCGACGGCACCCGGCTGCACCACACCGTCACGAGCGGCGGCGGGGCCGCCAACGTGGTGCCCGAATTCGCCGAGGGCTTCTTCTACGTGCGGCACCCGAAAGCGGAGGTGGTGCAGAAGCTCTACCCGCGCCTGTTGAAGTGCGCGCAGGCGGGCGCACTCGCCACGGAAACCAAGCTCGAAGTCGTGTACCTCGGCGGCACAATGGAGATCCTGCCCAACGATACACTCGCGCAGGTCGCGAAGAAGAACCTGACCGCGCTCAACGACCTCAAGTACGACGCCACCGAAACGACGTTCGCGCTCCGGTTGCGCGAGACGTTCCCGGACAAGGCGCCCCCGCTCGAAGACATCGGGCGCGTGTTCGACGTGTCCGGAAAATCGAGCGGGGGCAGCACCGACGTGGGCGACGTGTCGTGGGTGGTCCCGGTCGTCGGGTTCGGCACCGCGTGCTGGGTGCCGGGCACGCCGGGGCACTCGTGGCAAGCGGTCGCGTGCGGCGGGATGACGATCGGGAAGAAGGGCATGAACCTTGCCGCCCGCACGCTCACCGCGACCGCGTTCGACCTTTTCACGGACGCGACGCTGCGGGCGGCGGCTAAAGCCGAGCACACGAAGCGCCTCGACGGCCGCAAGTACGCCGCGATGCTGGAGAAGGACCAGCACCCGCCGCTCGACTACCGGAACGCACCCCAACGCAAGAGCGGGGAGTGAAACGGGCGCGGCTCGCTCGTCTCCATGTGAGGAGAAGCCATGCGCTTCACACGAACGATCGCGGTATCGGTCATGCTGGCGCTGCTCGTGCGCTGCGGGGGTGCGTTTCTGCCACCGCAATTCGACCCGGAAGTGGGCGCTACGTCCGCACCCGTGCCCCCCGGCGCCGGCGCGAAACTCTCTGTTGGGGTCGCGCCGGCGCCGGGGGGCGCGCCCGTTCGACCGCAAACGCAGCTCGACCGGGTGCGCGAGTTGGTACGCGACCTTGGTACGCCGCGCTGCGGGGCTCGGCGCATTATTGACGAAGAAACCGGGCTCCGGCGACCGGACGCGGAGGTAACAGAGTTGGCCGCACTGGGAGCGGGCGTGGGCGTGGACCTCGCGTTCATCTTCAGCGATCCGGACAGCTCGGCCGAAGAGATTTTGGGCGCGTGTGACGCCCTCGATCTGCTCCCGGGCGAGCGAAGGCCGTTCGTTCCGCTCGCGGTCCGGCGGCTGCGCGCGCCGGACGCGCTGCTCCGCGCCGAAACGCTGTCGGCCCAGTTCGTCCGCAGCCGTCTGATCGGCATCCTCGAAAATTACGGTGACGGGCACGACGCGCAGATTCTCGTCATCATGCTGGGGGATGGCAACCCCTGCGTGCGGCGAGACGCCGCACGGGCGCTCGCCCGGATCGGCGGGCGGCGCGAGCTGGAAGCCATGAACACGTGGCTCACGAGCCAGAATCACAACGCCCCGGCGATTCGCGCAATCATCGAGCAGCGAAACGCGCTGGAGCGGCGGCTGGACGGGCAAAGGCCGGTCCCTACCTACTGAGCGCCGCAACCCGCATTGCCGCTCGGCTTGCGCCGGCGGTATCTTGCCCTCATATTGTGTCTCCGGGGCAAGGGCCAGAATGATCACCCAACACCCAGCGCTCCTGTTCTGGGATTTCAAGAACGTCGTCAGCGAGCGCGGCATCTCGACCGCGGTCGGCATCCCCACCGACCCGGGGCTGATCTCGGGGTTCATCGCGCAAACCGGCGGCGGCCCCGCCGAGGTGTTCGGCGACGGCGCCGGCACCGTGTTCCTCACCCGGTATCTCGGCTCGAACGAGGTGTACCTCTGGTTCACCATCACGCGGACGGTGAACATCGGGTCGATCACGTTGCGGCACTGGCACAACCACAACCCGGGGTTCCCAACGCACCCCAGCTACCGGGTGCAGTTGCAAATCGATCTGGGCGAGGGGTACGTGAACTGCGGGTCGCCGCTCCACCTCAGTAACAAGAACTCGGGCGGCTTCGACGTGTTCAGCATCGGGCGCGTTCTGTCCCCCGGCAGTTACAAACTGCGCTGGCACCCGCAGGCGCTGAAAAACAAGGCCCGCGACACCGGGAGCGAGTTCTTCGCGTTCAACAACCTGACCCTCCACGGGCACGTCTACGAGTACCAGGCGGCACCCGCTCCCGTGTGCCCGGCTCCGGAGCCGGGCTCTCCGCCCGCGGCGGTGACCGAACCGGGCCACATCACGCTCACGCTCGGCGGTCAGACGGTCGGTCGCTTGAAGGTAATGGAGTCGCGGTTCCCCGGGAAATGCGTGCGCTCGGGTGAGGAGTTCGATTCGGGCGCGCTGATCGGGTTCAAGCACCGGAACGCGCTGACCGAAGCCGAGAGCGCGGCCGTATTCGGTGCGGGCCAGCGGCGGCACCTCGTTGTGCGGCTCACGCGCGAAGAAATTGCGGCCGTGGGCAGAGAATCTGATGAGCCCCTCAGCGCCGATGAGATGGAGTGAACCACGGCGGTCGTGATTGCTTCCCTGGGACCGCGGACGTCCCGTCCGCGGCTCGGGGGTGGTGTTTTCCTTCACAGAGAGCCGGGAGCGGCGGGGTTGTCCGCACCGCAGAAGTCGCACCAAATGCCACGCCGCGGACGGGACATCCGCGGCCCCAGGGAACCCATCGGCTGATGTGGGCGCCGAGCACGTCTCAGCCGAACTCGCTCACCCCAGCTTAAACGCTTCGGTGAGGCACGCGAGCGCTTCCTCGCCGCGCCCGCGCTCCACCACCACCCCGACGCACACCTCACTCGTGTTAATCATCGCGATGTTGATGCCCTTCGCCGCCAGCGCGCCGAACATCGTTCGCGCCACCCCCGTGTGGGTCCGCATCCCCACGCCCAGGACGAACAGCACCGCGATGTCCCCGTCCCCGACCACCCGGCACCCGGGGTCGATCTCGCGCACCACGTCCTGGGTGCGCTTGAGGGCGCGGGTGAGGTCCGCGCGCGGCACCGTGAAGGACAGTTCGGCTTTCGTCGGGCCGCTCTGGTTCTGGACGATCATGTCCACCAGGATGCCGCCGGTGGCCACCGCGTTGAACACCTTCGAGCAGTTTCCCGGCTTGTCCGGCAGATCGTAGATGGTGATGCGGCTCTGCTCGTTGTTGAGCTGCACCCCGCTGACGAGCACGTCCTCCATCCCGTCGAGCCGCGCGATGGCGAGTTCGCGCTCGCTCTTGGCCGGCACCACCAGCGGGACGGGCCGCGGCTTGAACTCGCCGTGCGCGGCGGGCTGTGCCCCCGCCCCTTTGCGCGGCTGCGACAGCGCGAACGCGGTGTGGACCGCCCGCAGCGCCCGCCGGCCGCGCACCGCCTTCTTGCTTTCGAGGTGCGCCTTCTTGATCGGCTCGCCCGCGGCAGGCTCGATCACCGCGGACTCCGGGGCGCCGTCCTCTTCCACCAGCACGCTGATCTTGATGTCGCCGGTGGTGATCATCTTGAGGTTCACGCCCTCCAGCGCGAGCGCCTGGAACATGCGCTCCGCGACGCCCGAAATGGCCCGCATCCCGGCCCCGACCACCGACACCTTGCTGACCTTGCCGGTCTCGCTCAGGGTCGCCCCGAGGTCGCCCACAATGGGGGCGAGGATCTTCTTCGTCCGGTCGAGTTCCGCGTTCAGCACCGTGAACCCGATGGTCGCCTTGCCGCCGGTGCCCACGCTCTGCGCGATCATGTCGACCGCGATGTTCGCGTCCGCGAGCGCGGCGAAGACGCGGTGGCTCACCCCCGGCCGGTCGGGGACGCCTTCGAGCACCAGCCGCGCCTCGTCGGCCGCGAGGGCCACCCCGCAGGCGGGGATCTCGCTCATCCACGGGGCCTCGGGCACGATCCAGGTGCCCACGGCGTCTGATTTGGCGTTGCGCACCATCAGGGGCACGTCGAACTTCTTCGCGAACTCGATCGACCGCGAGTGCATCACCCCGGCGCCCATGCTGGCCATCTCCAGCATCTCGTCGTAGCTGATGGCGTCCATCTTGCGCGCGTCGGGCACGATCCGCGGGTCGGTGGTGTACACGCCGTCCACGTCGGTGTAGATCTCGCACTCGACCTCGTAGCCCGCGAGCTTCACCGCCGCCGCCACCGCCACCGCGGTGGTG
>DASWYH010001257.1:0-3005 GCA_036405095.1 Gemmata sp.
TTCCCTTTCCCCCCGCGTTTCGGTCGTGATGGCCGCGAAGAACTACGCCCGCTTCTTACCCGAAGCGGTTGAATCGGTTCTCGCGCAGACCTTTACCGATTGGGAACTGCTCATCATCGACGACGGTTCGAGCGACCACACGCCGGACGCCGCGCGGCCGTTCCTGGGCGACTCGCGCGTGCGGTACTTTCGTTCGGACGCGCTCGGGCAACCGCGGGCCAAGAACCTCGGGATCGCTCTCAGCCGCGGGCCGCTGATTGCCTTTCTGGACGCCGATGACGCCTGGGAACCCACCAAGCTCGAAAAGCAACTCGCGGTGTTCGCGGCGCGGCCCGAGGTGGGGGTCGTGTTCTGCCGGCGGTCGCTGATGGACGAGCACGGAACGGCGCAGCCCGCGAAGGGCGAGGCGAAACCGCGAAGCGGTTTCGTCCTGGCCGACATGTTCACACAGAACTTCGTGTGCTTCTCGTCGGCGGTCGTGCGGCGCGACGTGTTCTCTCACGTCGGCCGGTTCGATCCGCAGTGGGACCTCGCCATCGACTACGATCTCTGGCTCCGCGTGGCGAAGTTCCACACGTTCGATTTCGTGGACGAGGAGCTGGTTCGCTACCGCACCGGTCACGGGAACCTCTCGAAGAAGCTCCGCGACCGCGTCGATACGGCGCTGTCGATCATGCACCGGGCCGAAGCGCGGTACGCGGTCGGCGAACGTGTGCCGCCGCAGGTGATCGCGGACGGGTACGCGTCCACGTGCCAGACGCTCGGTTACGTGATGCGCGGGAGCGAACCGGGGACCTCCTTGAGGTGGTACCTGCGGGCGCTGAAATGGCCCGCGCGGCGCGTCGTCTCGTTGAAAGGTCTGGCCGCGGGCGCCGTCGCGGGGGTTCGCCGAGCGCGCACCGAAAGCTCCCGCGAGAACGCGCGCGAAAACTTGTAACTCGGGTGCCGCGGGCCTTCGGTGGCTCGCGGCACCGGCCACTGGTGAAACCGTCGCGGGTTCTTGGAGAGCCGCCAGCGCGCCCAGGTGGACAATCCCTTCTGATTCGGCAAGATCACCCTGAAGGGCCTCGGGTCGGAAGCCGCACCGTCACCAAGTGGACCCGCGCCCCTCCCACAAAACAGGTACTTCCCGTGACCGGCGGACTGATCCTCGCAGCGGGTTTGGTGCTGGTCGGCTTCTTCACCGCGGCCCGACAGCGGAAGACGCTCCGCGCTCTGACCGAAGAACCATTTGTACCAGAGGAAGACCGCAGTTACCGGCGCGGGCAGGCGCGCCGCCGGGCCGCCACGTCCGCGATCCTGGTCCTCATCGGCGGGATGATTGCGGTGTACTACCTGTCGGACATGGACCGGCGCATGGACGCGATCCCGGAGCGCGATAAGGCCGCCGGCTCGGACCCCCGGCCCGAAACCGACAAACAGTTCGCCAAACTCGTCGCCGTTTACTGGAGCGTGGTGATGGGGCTGGTGTTCGTTGCGGTGTGCCTTGCCGTGAAGGACTTCTGGGCCACGCGGACGTACTGGATGGCGCGGTACAAGGAGTTGAAGGCCGACCACGAGGTGAAGTTGCAGCGCGACCTTGCGGTGTACCGGCAGCAGAAGCTGAACAGCCGCGTCCCGGGGCTGAAGCCGCCCGACGGCGCCAGCGGGAGCGACGAAACGGCAGTGTGAGCGCACCCGCCTCGAAAGAAAAGCGGGCGGGCCAACGACCCACCCGTAACACTTCCGAATCGCGCACCGCGGGGCTCAGGAAGCCGCGGGCGGAGTCGCTTCTGTGCTGGTCGCTTCAGGTGCGGGCGCCGGGGGCGGGGTTGGGGCCGCCTTCTTCTTGGGCGCCGCTTTCTTCTTGGTAACTTTGCTCGCGGCCGGCTTCGTCGCGGTCTTGGCGGCCGGCTTCGCGGCGGTCTTGGCGGCCGGTTTCGCGGCGGCCTTGGTGGCCGGCTTCGCGGCGGCCTTGGTGGCCGGCTTCGCGGCGGCCGGCTTCTTGGCCGCTGGTTTCTTTGCTGCTGCCTTCGCCATGATGTGGGACTCCTAAAGTTGGAAAATCTGGGCGGTCCGCCGGTGCCGTGGAATCGAACCGGTGTCGCACTCAATCGACCGCTACGTGACCGGCGGGCAGCGAATCAAGCTGAGTTGGGCATCTTTGTTGACTCGCACACCGCGCCAACCGGCGCGGACGCCCGCACTGGGGCAACTCTGACACACAACACCAACGTCGCAACCGGTGCAAGTGCGGAATTTCCCCCGCTCACTGAATCTCACCGCTACGTTCGGTCGATCTAGAACAAGTTCACCCTCTGGGGCCGAAATTGCAACGCGCATCACGCGAGGTCGTCATGAGTTGGAAGTCGATCGTGTGGGCGGGTTGCCTCATGCCGGTGCTGACCGGGTGCGGGGCGCTGCGGCATGCGGCCTCGCACGTGACCGGCACCCCGGCCCGCTCCGAGACCGTGCAAGGGGCGCGCCCTGATGTGCGAACCGTGTGGCAAACGGTGCGCGAGCGGAACCCCGGGCGCACGCTCACGGACGAGTTCCGTGACGGGTTCTTCGACGGTTACGCCGCTTACCACGAACGGGGCACGACCCGGTCCACGGCACTCGAAACCGGGCGCGATTACGATCTCGGATTTCAGTACGCGGCCCAGGTCGCCGCCACGATCGAGCGGCCCCCTATCGACACGTCGGTCGGCGCGGCCGAACCGGTTCGCCGAGCACCCGCCGCCCCGGCGGTTCCGTACACGCCGCGGTCCATCACGGCCCCCGCGCCGAGCGCCGACACCAGGGCGGGGAAGTTCGACGCCGCGCCTTCAATGAGTGCCGACCGGCGCCCCCACACGGTGGCGCCGCTCCCGAAACCGGAACTCCCAGTCATCAAGCCGTTCGACCCGCCGCTACCGGACGGAACGAGTGTGAAATTCAGCCCGCAGCTTTCGCTTCCGAACCCGGAACTGCTACCGGTGCCGAGCCCGCCGCTACCGGTGGTCACCCCGTCCGTGAGCGCACTG